>NZ_JBAJEX010000005.1 GCF_039822265.1 Thiobacter sp. AK1 | reverse complement strand
ATCTTCTACAACACCCAGCGCCCCCACCATCGACTCGGCCAACAAACCCCTCTATCCTTCCTCCTCCAACACCAACCTGAGTGCCAAAGGTGGTGGACTCATACACGCGTTTGCCTAAGCCCCGCGCCGAGGCCTATAATCCACCCTTTCCGCCGGTGTAGCTCAGCTGGTAGAGCAGCGCATTCGTAATGCGCGGGTCGGGAGTTCGAATCTCTTCACCGGCACCATTTCCTCCCCGCTTTGCCTTTGACAGGGCTTTCTCCCTTGCCTACACTCGGGCGCTAGGGTGGAGCCCGCGCGAGTCTTGCCGTGTTGATCAGTGAAATCCTGTCCCTCAAGGGCAATGAAATCGTCTCCGTCCCCCCCGACTGCACCGTGCAGGAGGCGGTGGCGCGCATGGTGGAGAAAGACATCAGTTCCGTCGTCGTGATGGAGGGTGGGACCATGGTGGGCCTGCTCACGGGGCGTGATCTGCTACGGGGCATGCACGAGCGGGGTTGCGATCTGGGGCGCCTTACGGTGAGCGAGGTGATGGTCACCGAGCCCATCATCGGCAATCCCGACGATACGGTGGACTATGTGCGCGGGGTGATGACCGAAAACCGCATCACCCATCTACCGGTGATGGAGGGCGAGCGTCTGCTGGGCATCATTTCCTTCCACGACGTGGCCCGGGCCTGCCTGTCCGAGGCCAAGCTGGAAAACCGTCTGCTCAAGCGCTACATCCGCCACTGGCCGGAATAGCCCTGTCGGATTTCCGACGGTCGGCCGGGGATGTGTCGCTCCGGCTGCCGCCTTGACAGGGTAACACTCTGATCCAACGCTATTTCTCTCGCGTTGCGGGGCGGTCCCCCCCGTGGCATGTTTCCTGCTTCGTTGTCGCTGATCCCTCCCCGGAGGATGTCGTGTTCGGTTTTTTTTCCTTCAAGCGCAAGCCCACCGACCCGCTGACGGACGTTCAGTCCGCCACCCGCTGGATGGAGACGCTGCCCTTGGGCAATCTCTATGCGGCGAATGAGGGGCTGGTGAAGGCCCTGCGTGAATACAACCAACACCAGCAAGCCCCAAGCAAGGACCGCATCGCGGCTCTGTTCACCCTAGACGAAGGTGCACAGGACATCTTGCGGGCTCTGCTTGGCCAATACCTGCTCAATCCGCGCATGTCGCGCGCCGTCGAGAGTCGGCTGTGGAATGCTGTGTTCGCCTATTACCAGGAGATCTTGCACGCTTACCACGCGCTGGTGATGGACTACGTGGGCAATCCCAGCGGCAGCAAGGTGAAGCCCTCTCTCGCGCTGATTGTCGCCCGCACCGTCCATTACATCGGCCTTGGTGCCAAGTGGTGCTATTTCCGCTATGAGCGGGTGGATCCCAAGTTGTGGAAGCGTCTCAACAAGCTCTATCACCTCGCGGAATACGAGGAGATTGAACGGGAACCCCTCAAGCTCTACGAAACCCACGACGAGCGTAGCACCAGCATCGCCGGGCGCTATTTACGCATCCTGATGCTGGACGCAATCAACAACGGCACGCTGTTGCCGCGCCAGCTTGATCTAGTGGATCAGTGGCTGGCGGATTTCACGCGCGAGCTGGTTTTGGAGAAGGAATTCAAACCCGAGCGACATACCTTCTACGTGGATCTGGCGGAGGCCCGGGGCGCACGACGGGTGCGGCGCGTGGAGGCCTCGGAGAGCAAACGCTACTGGGGGACCTTTGAGCTTAAGTCCCACATCGACGAGATTCGTGCCAAGCTCATGAAGGGCGAGGCACCGGCGCGGCTGGGGCTCACCGAGGACTGCAAATTGCCCGCTTGTCTCGAGCTTTTGGACAAGGTGGCGGCGCTCTGGTCCCCTACCGTGAAACGGACCCAGCGCGCCCACGAGCGCAGGCGGGTAATGCAGCAGATCGAGGTGGTGCGTGGCTTGGACATGATCTGTGCCAGTGTCAAGCTTAACAACGATCAGGTGCGTCTGGGCGGGGCGGGCGAGGGGCTGAGCTACGAGGAGATGTTGGACATGCATCTCTACGGCTTCGTCACCCAACGCACGCGCACCAAGCTTGCCGAGGCGCGCCAAGGCCGGCGGCCGCCGCTGCCGGAGTATGAGCGCTGGGTCGTGGAAAACGAAAGCGACGGGGGCTTCGGTGCCCTGATCGATGTGCAGCAAGATGATTGGATTCGTTTGGGAAAACTGCTGGGCGTGAAGCCGGAACGCCAGGGCCACTGGGTGGTGGCGGTGATTCGGCGGATGGTGCAAGTGAGCCCCAACCAATACGCGGTGGGCTTGCAGATTCTCTCCCAGCGTCCGGTGGCCCTGCTGCTTAGGGCGAGTCACGAGCAGCCCTCGGGCTATACCATCGATGGCGTGGACGCGGTGGATGTGGTGCTGCCCATCCCCGCCCTCTACCTCAAGGGCGAGCGGAAAGCCGGGCAGCCCGATAGTCTGATCCTGCCCAGCGCGGAATTCGCCAACGGTCGCCACCTATGGTTCAGCCTGCACGGCACGACCTATCAGATCGCGCTCAACCAGGCGCTGGAGCGCGGCGACGACTGGCTGCGCGTGAGCTTTCGCCTCGTGACCAAGGTGCCCGCAGCCGGCGAGGCCGTGCGCGGCTGATTCAGGCGAGCACTCGCCGCAGCCGGGCAGCGATGTCGGCGATTTCCGCGGCGCACACCGTGTGGGCCATGGCGTAAGTGTGCCACTCCACCGGATGGCCCAGCGTCTCGAGCTTTTGGCGGCTGGCCTCGGCCAACGCCAAAGGTACGATGCCGTCTTGCGTGCCGTGGGCCATGAAGATGGGCAGCGCTCGGTTGGCAGGCGTTGCTTCCGCAGGCAGCCTGGCTGCCAGCGGCAAATAGGTGGAAAGCGCCAGCACCCCAGCCAGACGCGCGGGGTGGCGGAGTGCTGTGAACAAGGCCACTGCGCCGCCCTGGGAAAATCCCGCCAGCACGATGTGATGCGGTGCGATGCCCCGTTCTTTCTCCCGTGCGATCAGCGCTTCCACTCGCTGACGCGAGTCACCTAGGCCGGTTTCGTCTTCCGGCGCGCCAGGCCCGATGGCGATGATGTCGTACCAGGCCGGCATCACGTAGCCGTTATTCCAGGTCACCGGCCTCATGGGCGCGTGGGGGAAGACGAAGCGCACATCCGGCAGGCCGCGCAAGTCAAGTTCCTGTGCGACGGGCAGGAAGTCATAGCCATCTGCGCCCAGGCCGTGCAGCCAGATCACGCTGGCGCTGGGATGCGGGCCGGTGCAGACCTCCAAGGGAGGGGGCGTGTCTTCCATGTGGGCGGTCTAAAGGCTGCCGTTACTCTGGCCGGTCTCAGGCGTGATGGCGCGCGAGCACCTCGAAGGTCACCCGTGCGTAGTCATCGCCCACGGCCAGTGCGTGCTGCAAGCGGATCGTATAGGCCTTGCCCTGGGCTTCCAGGCGCAGCAGCCGACCGGGCTCGTATTCCTGACGGGCGAGCAGCAGGCTGCGGGGCTGCTGGGCCTCGGGCAGCTCCATGAGGTAGATCCCGTCCGTGCGCAGCGGCGCGTGGCCGCCGTTGGGCAGTGTCAGCAGGTCCACCGGGATGGGCGTCTGGCTTAGGGTTTCGATGCCCACGTAGGTCTTGGCGGCGGGATTCTTATTGATGCGCCGTACCACGCCGATCAGGAAATGGCGCGCGCTGTCTGGCTTGAGCCCCACTAATGTGCCGATCTTGAGCGGCTGGGTGTTGCCATTCATGGTGGCGCCGCAGCCGGAAAGGCTTTCGTTTTCCATTACCCACTGCTCTAGATGGGGCTGAAACAGGTGCGGCTCGCTCTGGGTGGTGCCTTCCAAGGGCGTGCCGCCCACGGTATATCCGGTCACCTGATAGTCGATGAGCGGCCCGGTGGGGCGGCGCCGACGTTTCTTGGCGCCCGGCTTCAGTTGAGCGACGATGTCATGGAGGCCTTGCACCACGTGCACCACCTTCACCTGAGGGGTGCGCTCGTGTTTGCGCTCCACGTTCTTGCGCGACCAGCGGTTCTCCACCAACTCGATCAGATCCAGACACTGGGGCAATCGGCAGTCCTCGGTAAGGCCGATACGCGCCGGTACCTCGCCCGCCTTGAGCTGCTCCAGGGCTTTCTCGATTTGCACCAGCAGGAGGCCAACTCCGAAGTACCGGTATTTTTCCCCCAGCATGTTGCGCCGCAGGGCGCGCGCCGGTTTGGTGTCACCCAAGTTGACCGCGTAGAGCTGGCGGTGTGGACGGAATTCCTGTTCCAGCGCCACACTCTTGGCCCATTGGTAAAGCCAGCGATCCACCAAGTCGATCTGCCCCGGGAGCAGGCTATCCGGGCTGGCCAGCTGCAGGAGCTGGGCGTGCATGTATTGGGCGACACAGCTGGTTTCCAACTCCATATCCGGGAACGGCCTGTAGAGATTCTTCTCGAAGCCTTCCCGTTCTGCGAACAGGTAGAGCCGGTTGAGGTTGCGCCACACCGTGGCCTCCACGGGCAAGTAACGCAAATGCGCCCACTTCGCCTGCATGCCGTAGTAGTAGAGCCCACGCAGGGTGATCAGATGGATCTGCGGCCAGAGCTTGTTGATGGGTTCCTGCGCGAAACTACGAATGCAGATCTGATAAGCGTTTGCTATTTCCTCCCAGAAGCTGAGGATGGTGCCGAGATAGGCTTTTTCCGGCGCGTGGGGCAGATCGATCACCGCCAGATAGTCGCGGCAGAGCTGCGCCTGCAGCCCCCGTGCTTTCTCATCCAGATACATCACCACCCGGATGCGCTCCTTGAGCGACATCTTGCGGTTCTCGTTGAGGGAGGTGAGAGCCTTGACGATCTCGGTTTGCGCCTGGTGTACATCTGCCAGCGGCAGCTCCTGCACCCAGACCGTGGCGGACTTGAGGTTGCCCACTGGATCGTCGGAACGTTTGCGCAGGATGGCGTTGATCAGACCGCTGAAGTCGAACATGGGCGTGAACGTCGGAGCCGGGCGCGGTGAGGCCGCCTGAATTTTTTAACGGCCAAGGTTAGCGCATGCCAAAGGAATAGACAATAGGTGGGCCTGCCGCGCGGCGTGGTTGGGGGCAGCCAAGATCGAGTTCCGGAATCCGCAGTGCTGCGGGATGCAAGTATGAACGATGCGTCGGCCGCGGCAGTGCTCACAGCGCAAGGCTTAGCAGCCGCTGGGTGATGCCTGCTTCTTCGATTTCGCTGAAGGCGTAGGGGGAGAGGGATTTCTCGGTGCGGGCGAGCTCTGGGCGGCCGGCAAAGCGGGCGAGTCGAATGTTCAGACTGCGCTCGGCCAGTTCCTGGTCGGGCGCGTCTTCCAGGGCCAGGGGGCGCAGGCGGCCACAACCGTCCAGGGCAACAAGAGTTTCATGGCCCACGGTCGAGAAAACGGGAATGGCTAGCGTGCTGCTCGGGCTTTCATGGGGCCGGCGGCTTGGCGGACTTGGGACGGAAGGCCTTGATCACCTCTTCATGGGTGGTCACGTAAGGACCGCCAATGAGCTCGATGCAATAGGGCACGGCGGCGAAGATGCCATCCAGGGTTTCCTTGATGGCTTTGGGCTGGCCGGGCAAGTTGAGGATCAGGCAGCGGCCGCGGATCACGCCCACCTGGCGCGATAGGATGGCGGTGGGCACGTATTTCAGGCTCACCGCGCGCATCGCCTCGCCAAAGCCTGGCATGACGCGCTCTGCCACGGCGAGGGTGGCATCTGGCGTGACGTCGCGCGGAGCGGGTCCGGTGCCGCCGGTGGTGACCACCAGATGGCAGCCGTGGTGGTCCACCAGGTCGATCAGTGTCTGTTCGATGACGGCGCGCTCGTCTGGAATCAGGCGCGTGATGCTGCGCCAGGGCGAGGCGAGGGCGGCGCGGAACCATTCTTCGAGCGCGGGGATGCCGCGGTCTTCGTACACGCCTTGGCTTGCGCGGTCGCTGGTGCTCACAAGGCCGATGATCAATTCCTGGTTGGCTGCGGTCATATTGGTCGCTGTACTGGGGCACGTATGTTTAGAAGATGAAGCCGAGCTTGCCCATCATTGAGCTTTACGAAAGTGGTTGACAGGCTGCGTAAGTCAAACGTCATTCCCGGGGAATCCAGAGTATTCTCGGCCATTTTCCTGGGTCAACGCTTTCGCGGGGACGACACAAAAATGTCACCTACTTACGTAACGCTCAATAAAACTCGTCCATGGGCCGGTCAGCGCCGTTCGGCGCTGCCTCTGGGGCTTGTATTTGGCTGCGCAGGGCGCGGAACAGGGCGCGCGCGGCACGGGGCGGCTTACCCTGCTGCGCCTCGCGACGCGCGTTGCGGATCAGGGTGCGCAGGGCTTTGAGTTCCAAGCCCGGATGCTCGGCCGCTAGCCGCTCGAGGGCGGCATCGTCGGCGAGCAGCCGGTCGCGCCATTGCTCCAGCCGGTGATGGTGCGCGGTCTCGGCCGCGCTGCGACTGCGCCACGCCTCAAGCTGGGCGCGGATGGGCGTCGGATCCACTTGGCGCATGAGCCGGCCGATGTACTGCATCTGCCGGCGAATGGCTTCACGGCTGCACAGCCGCTTGGCGGTTTCGATGGCATCGAACAAGTTTTCGGGCAGCTTGAGTTTTGCGAGGTGCGAAGGCGGAAGGCGCGTGAGCGCCTCGCCCAGCGCCTGTAACGCCAGCATGTCTTGCTTGCGCCGTGTCTTGCTGACGAAGCGTGCCTGGTCTTCCCTGCTGTCCATCGAGGATGACGTAAGTGTGTGATAGCGCTGGGTCGCTTTTGCGGGCATGACCGTCTCCACCTAGCCTGTCACAGACTTTTGCAACTTTAACTATGGCTGGTAAAGGGCGCGCCTTCGCGGCGCCCAGACAAAGTTGCTATCATAACCGCTTTCGTGCTTATCCTTGCCAACTCACAGGAAACGAGCCTGCCCGTGGCCGAAACCGCGCGTTTTTCCCATTCCATCGACACCCTGAAACAAATCACCAAAGACATTCTCGCCCAGGCGGCCAAGGCGGGCGCCACGGGCTGCGAGGCGGAGGTCACCCAGGGCTTCGGCCAGAGCGTGACGGTGCGTCTGGGCGAAGTGGAGACCATCGAATACAACCGCGACAAGGGGCTGGGCGTGACGGTGTATTTCGGCCACAAGCGCGGCCATGCCAGCACCTCGGATTTTTCGCCCCAGGCCATTCGCGACACCGTGGACAAGGCGGTGACCATCGCCCGCTACACGGCGGAAGACCCATACGCGGGCTTGCCCGAGCTGGAGCTTTTGGCGCGGGAGGTGCCGGATCTCGATCTCTATCACCCCTGGGATCTCTCCGCGGATGATGCAGTTAAGCTGGCGCGCGCTTGCGAGGCAGCGGCGCTGGCGGTCGATCCGCGCATCAACAATTCCGAGGGGGCCACGGTCTCTACCCAGGAATCCGTGTTCGTGTTCGGCAATAGCTTGGGCTTTCTCGGCGGCTATCCGTCCTCGCGTCATGGCATTTCTTGCGCGGTGATCGCCGAGTCGGCCTCCGGCATGCAGCGCGATTATTGGTACACCAGCGCGCGCGACCGCGCCGATCTGGAGCCAGCCGAAGCCGTCGGCCGCCGCGCGGGGGAGCGTACCCTACGCCGCCTGGACGCGCGTAAGCCCAAGACCTGTCAGGTGCCGGTGATCTTCGAGGCGCCGGTGGCGACCGGCTTGATTGCCAGCTTCGTGTCGGCGGTGTCCGGCGGCAACCTCTATCGGGGCACATCCTTCCTGCGCGACAGCCTCGGGCAGCAGGTGTTCTCGCCCTTGGTGCGGATCGCCGAGCGCCCCCATCTGCCTAAGGGCCTCGCCAGCGCGCCATTCGACCACGAGGGCGTCGCCACCCACGACCGCGAGGTCGTCAAAGAGGGCGTGCTGCAGGGTTATTTCCTGTCCAGCTATTCTGCGCGCAAGCTGGGCCTGCGTTCTACCGGCAACGCAGGCGGCAATCACAACCTCATCGTCGCCGATACCGGCGTGGATTTCGCAGGCTTGCTCAAGCAGATGGGCACGGGTCTTTTGGTGACGGAGCTCCTCGGCCAGGGCGTGAATCCGGTGACAGGCGACTATTCCCGCGGCGCGGCGGGGTTCTGGGTGGAAAATGGCGAGATTCGCTACCCGGTGGAGGAAATCACCGTCGCCGGCAACCTCAAGGACATGTTCAAGGGCATTCTCGCCATCGGCAACGATCGCCTCGTGCGAGGCTCGCGCCAGTGTGGTTCCATTCTGATCGAACGGATGACGGTGGCGGGCGAATGAATCAAAGCGGTGACAGCAGCCAAAGACCTTGGCTTTCTTTCGCGACTGAACCCAGTGAGGCTCATATGGAGAGAAGAAGTTTCCTGAAGCGGGCTGGGGCGGGTGTGGCGGCAAGCGTGGTGGCCGCGCCGGTGCTGGCGGCAGGTGAGCCGGAAATCCGTTGGCGGCTTGCCTCCAGCTTCCCCCGCAGCCTGGATACCATCTACGGCGCCGCCGAACTGTTGGCCAAACGCGTGGCGGGGCTTACAGGTGGCAAGTTTCAGATCCGCGTGTTCGCCGCCAACGAGCTGGTGCCCGGACTGCAGGTGCTGGACGAAGTGGGACGCGGCACCGTGGAGTGTGGCCACACCGCCAGCTACTACTACGTGGGCAAGAACAAGGCCTTCGCCTTCGATACCGCCTTGCCCTTTGGTCTTACTGCTCGCCAACAGAACGCCTGGCTCTACTACGGCGGCGGACTGGCGCTCATGCGCGGCCTGTTTCGCGACCATGGCGTGATCAACTTTCCGGGTGGCAACACCGGCGTGCAGATGGCGGGCTGGTTCCGCA
Organism: Thiobacter sp. AK1; assembly: GCF_039822265.1. NCBI lineage: Bacteria > Pseudomonadati > Pseudomonadota > Betaproteobacteria > Burkholderiales > Thiobacteraceae > Thiobacter > Thiobacter aerophilus. The sequence goes on along the minus strand of NZ_JBAJEX010000005.1, from coordinate 174,844 downwards.
AGGAGATCCGGAGTGCGGCCGATCTCAAGGGCTTGAAAATGCGCATCCCGGGCATCGGCGGGGAGATCATGGCGCGCCTGGGCGTGGTGCCCCAGACGCTGGCCGGGCCTGACATCTACCCCGCGCTGGAGAAAGGTACCCTGGATGCCGCCGAATGGGTGGGTCCCTATGACGACGAGAAGCTGGGCTTCTACAAAGTGGCGAAGCACTACTACTACCCGGGCTGGTGGGAAGGCGGGCCGACCCTCTCCTTCCTGGTGAATCTCAAGGAATGGGAAAAACTGCCGGCAAGCTACCGAGAGGCCTTCGAGGTGGCGGCGGCGGAAGCCAATCTGCACATGCTCGCCGAGTACGATGCCAAGAATCCCGCCGCGCTGGCGCGCCTAATCAAGGCAGGCACCCAGTTGCACCCCTTCCCCAAGGATGTGATGAGCGCCGCGCTCGCCGCGGCCGAGCAGCTTTATGCCGAGGAGGCCGCGCGCAATCCGGTGTTCCGGCGCATCTTCGAATCCTGGCGCCGTTTCCGTTCCGATGAGTTCCAGTGGTTCCGCGTGGCGGAGCTCAGCTACGCCAACTTCGTGTTCAATGCGGTGAAGTAGTGCCCTATTCCGCGGGCAGCTCGATCCGCAACGGCGGCGCCTCTTCCCGCGCCGCCTGGTGGCTGCCCACCAGCTGCGGGAAGGCGATCACCAGCGTCACCATCACCAGCTGCATCAACACGAAGGGCACTGCGCCCCAGTAGATCTGCCCCGTGCTCACCCCATCCAGCCGCTGGCCTGTCACCTTGTCCAGATAGGCCTCGCGCGGCGCCACACTGCGCAGATAGAACAGGGCGAAGCCAAAGGGTGGATGCATGAACGATGTCTGCATGTTCAGCGCCAAAACCACCCCAAACCAGACGAGATCGATGCCCAGCTTCTCGGCCACTGGCGCCAAAAGCGGCACCAGGATGAAGGCGAGTTCGAAGAAGTCCAGGAAAAAGGCCAGGACGAACACCAGCACGTTGACGGCAATGAGAAACCCCAGTGCGCCGCCCGGTAGCGCGGTGAGCAGGCCTTCCACCCAGAGATCACCGTTGACGGCGCGGAACACTAGGCCGAACACGGTGGAGCCGATCAGGATGAACATCACGAAGGCCGAGAGCTTGGTGGTGGTGTCCAGTGCCTGCACGATCAGGGTGCGTTTCAATCGGCCCTTGACCGCGGCCAGTACCAGGGCGCCCACCGCACCCATGGCGCCCGCCTCGGTCGGCGTGGCTAGGCCGATGAAAATCGTCCCCAACACCAGGAACACCAGCACGAGGGGCGGCAAAAGGGCGCGCGCCACCCGTGCGGCCAGCGCTCCACCGGCAAGTGCACGTGCCGCGCGCGGCAAAGCGGGCGCCATGTTCGGCCGCAATAGGGCGATGAGCGCCACGTAGACGGCATACAGGCCGGTAAGCAGCAGGGCCGGAACCATTGCCCCCTGGTAGAGGTCGCTCACCGGCTGGCGGAGCTGGTCGGCGAGCACGATTAGCACCAGGCTCGGCGGAATGATTTGGGCCAGCGTGCCGGAGGCGGCGATCACGCCGGATGCCAGGCGGCGATCGTAGCCATAACGCAGCATGATGGGTAGGGCGATGAGCCCCATGGCGATCACCGAGGCGGCCACCACGCCGGTGGTCGCCGCCAGCAGCGCGCCGACGAAGATCACGGCGAAGGCCAGCCCGCCACGCACCGGGCCGAACAACTGGCCGATGGTATCGAGGAGATCCTCGGCCATGCCACTCTTTTCCAGGATCAGGCCCATGAAGGTGAAAAAGGGAATGGCCAGTAGCGTCTCATTCTGCATGATGCCGTAGATGCGGGCCGGCACGGCGCCCAGAAGCTCCACTCCGAAAAAGCCCTGCTGGATGCCGATGAGCGCGAACAGCAGGCCATTGGCGGCCAGGGCGAAGGCGACCGGATAGCCCATTAGCAGGAAGGCCACCAGCGCGGCGAACATGAGGGGCGCCAGTGTGTCGGCGCTGATCACTGTCCGTCCTCGCGCAGAATCATGTCCTCGCCCTGCGGCGAGTGGGATAGGACCGGTTCAGGCGCGCGACCCGCGAGGAAAGCGATGCGCTTGATCACCTCCGCTAAGCCTTGCAGCCAAAGCAGGCTGAAACCCAAGGGAATGAGCGCCTTGCCCGGCCAAAGCATGAGGCCGCCGGGATTGTTGGAGACTTCGCCACTTCGCCAGCTTTCCAGAAAGAAAGGCCAGGCATAAACCAGCACCAGGCTGGTGAAGGGCAGCACGAATAGCAGGCCCCCGATGATGTCCACCACCGCGCCGGCGCGGGGCGACAGCCGTCCCACCAGCACGTCGATGCGCACGTGTTCGTTCTTCTGCAGGGTGTAGGCGGCGGCCAATAGAAACACGGCGGCATATAGCGTCCATTGGATTTCCAACAGGGCGTTGGAGCTTACGCTCAGAAGCTTGCGGCTGAGCGCGTTACCGGCACTGATGAGCACGGTGAGCAGGATGAGCCACATGCTCGCGCGCCCGATGCGGGCATTGAGGCCATCGACGGCCCGGGCAAAGGCAAGCAGCGCATTCATGGTGGGGCATTATAAGGGCGAATATTGGTAACATGCAGGCCATGAAATTGCGCCAACTGGCTGGTATGGGCGGGGTACCGCCCCATGACAATCCTCGCGCCTATCTCTGGGAACGGCGCCTGCGCTGGGTAATGGTGAGCATCGCCTTGCTCGCCCTGCCTTCCTATTACCTGGAGACGGCCCATGCCACCGGCCCCTGGCACTGGCTAGGGCGTGGGCTCGATGCGCTGATCTTGTTCGCCTTCAGCGCGGAATTCCTGTGGCTTTTGCACTTGACGCGCCAGAAGCGGCTGTACGTGCTGCACAACTGGTTGGATTTACTCATTATCGGCGGCGCGTTCGTGAGCCTGTGGGAAGTCAGCCTCGAGTGGCTGCCGGTCGTGCGCCTGGCTCGCCTGGTGTATGTAACCTTGATATTCGCGCGGGTCCTAGCCGTGATGCGAACGTTGCTCGCGCCAGCTTCCGTGCCCTATCTTTTGGGTTGGGGCGTGTTGCTGTTCGGGCTGGCGGGCGCCGGTTTCTATTGGCTCGATCCGGGCGTGTCTTCGTTCTGGGAAGGCGTGTGGCTGGCCTTCGTGACTGGCAGCACCGTGGGATACGGCGACATCGTCCCCAGCACCGTAGGCTCGCGCATTCTTGCCATGCTGGTGGTGCTGGTGGGCTTTGCCATGCTGTCCTTGGTGACCGCGGCGTTTGCTGCCTTTTTCATTGGCGAGGACGAGAAGCGGCTGCGTCGCGAGATGCATCAGGACATTCGCGAGCTGCGCGCCGAGGTACGGGATCTCAAGGCTGAGCTCGAAAGGCTTGCGGCCCTGCTCGAATCCCTCTCCCGTCCATCCCGGCCGTGATAAAATAACAGCTTTTCTTCAAACACTTGAGACTTCATCCATGTTCAGCCCCGGGCACACCATTAAGGCCATCGATCCCGAATTGTGGGAGGCGATGGAAAAAGAACGCCAGCGTCAGGAAGACCACATCGAACTAATCGCCTCCGAGAACTACGCCAGCCCCGCGGTGCTGCAGGCCCAGGGGTCTGTGCTCACCAACAAGTATGCGGAAGGTTATCCCGGCAAGCGTTACTACGGAGGCTGCGAATGGGTGGACGTGGCCGAGCAGCTCGCCATCGACCGCGCCAAGGCTCTGTTCGGTGCGGAATACGCCAACGTCCAACCGCACTCCGGGTCGCAGGCCAATGCTGCGGTGTATTTCGCCATGCTAAAGCCCGGGGATACCCTGCTTGGCATGTCGCTTGCCCATGGCGGCCATCTCACCCACGGCGCGACGGTGAATTTCTCAGGCAAGATTTTCAAGTCCATCACCTATGGACTGCATCCGGAAACCGAGGTCATCGATTACGACGAAGTCGAGCGGCTGGCTTGCGAGCACAGGCCGAAGATGATCGTCGCCGGGGCTTCGGCCTATTCCCTGGTGATCGACTGGAAGCGCTTCCGCGAAATCGCCGATTCCGTGGGTGCGTATCTCTTCGTGGACATGGCCCACTACGCGGGTCTGGTAGCCGCGGGCGTCTATCCCAGCCCGGTGGGCATCGCCGATTTCGTCACCAGCACCACCCACAAGACCCTGCGTGGGCCGCGCGGCGGCATCATCCTTTCGCGCGCCGAGTTCGAGAAGCCGCTCAACTCCACCATTTTCCCAGGCATCCAGGGCGGGCCGCTGATGCACGTGATCGCGGCCAAGGCGGTAGCCTTCAAGGAAGCCATGAGCAGGGAGTTCAAGCACTACCAGGAGCAGGTGGTAGCCAACGCGCGGGTGATGGCCAAGGTGCTCACGGAACGGGGCTTACGCATCGTCTCCGGGCGCACCGATTCCCACATGTTCCTGGTGGACCTGCGTGCCAAGAATCTCACCGGCAAGGAGGCCGAAGCTGCCCTGGGCCGCGCCCACATCACGGTGAACAAAAATGCCATCCCCAACGACCCCCAGAAGCCCTTTGTCACCAGCGGCATTCGCATCGGCACGCCAGCCATGACCACGCGCGGCTTCCGCGAGATTGAAGCCGAGCATCTGGCCAATCTGATCGCTGACGTGCTGGAGGCACCCCACGACGAGACCGTGATCGCCCGCGTGGGCCAAGAGGCGCGCGCCCTGTGTGCGCGCTTCCCGGTGTACGAAAAGTGACGGAACCGGGCGTTAAGGGGCTTGCCATGCCAAAGCCGCCTCCGGCTCGCCGGTCCTTCGCGTGAAATCATGAAATGCCCCTTCTGCGGTTCCCTCGATACCCAAGTGATCGACTCCCGCGTGAGCGAGGAGGGGGATAGCATTCGCCGCCGGCGGCGCTGCGCGGCGTGCAACAAGCGTTTCACCACCTACGAGACCGCCGAGTTGCGCCTGCCCCAAGTGGTTAAGCAAAACGGCAGCCGCGAGGAATTCTCCAAGGAAAAACTGCGCACCAGTTTCATGCGCGCGCTACACAAGCGGCCGGTGCCCACCGAATACGTGGATGCAGCCATCGAACGCATCGTGCAGGAACTCCTCAGTCTGGGGCAGCGCGAGGTGGATGCGCGGCGTATCGGCGAGATGGTGATGGCCGAGCTCTACAAGCTAGACAAAGTGGCCTACATCCGGTTCGCTTCCGTTTATCGTAGCTTCGAGGACGTGGACGATTTCCGCGAGGTGCTCAAGGATTTGGGTTCGGCCGAGACCAAGAAGGGCAAGCGCTGAAGCCGCCCCACGCAAAATTCAAGGCACGCCACGGGAAAGCGGGTTTTCCGCGCAGGTTGCGTCTGTGCATGATGAGTGCTGTTCGATGTTTTCCGCTGCGGACCATGAATTCATGACCCGCGCCCTGCGCCTGGCGCAGCGCGGGCTTTACACCACCACGCCCAATCCGCGGGTGGGGTGTGTCGTGGTGCACCAAGGGGTGGTGGTGGGCGAGGGCTTTCATGAGCGCGCTGGCGACGCGCATGCCGAGACCCGGGCGCTCGCCCAGGCCGGCAGTCGCGCGCAAGGCGCGACCGTGTACGTGACCTTGGAGCCTTGTGCCCATCACGGTCGCACGCCACCCTGCGCCGACGCCTTGGTGAGCGCCGGCGTGGCGCGTGTAGTGGTGGCGATGGAGGACCCGAACCCGCTGGTGGCGGGGCGTGGCCTTGCCCGTCTGCGCGCGGCGGGCATCCAGGTGGACACGGGGCTTTTGGCCACCGAGGCGCGGGAGCTCAACATTGGCTTCGTCGCTCGCATGAGCCGCGGCCGGCCGTGGGTGCGGGTGAAAAGCGCCGCCAGTCTCGATGGGCGCACGGCGCTCGCCAATGGCGTTTCCCAATGGATCACCGGGGAGGCGGCGCGCCGCGATGTGCAGCACTGGCGGGCGCGGGCCTGCGCCATCCTCACGGGTTCCGGCACGGTGCTTGCGGACGATCCGCGCCTTGACGTGCGCGAGATCGCCACCCCGCGCCAGCCACGCCGCATCGTGGTGGACAGCTATCTCAGCATCCCTGTGACAGCACGCATTTTCAAGCAGGGCGAGACCGTGGTCGTCACCGCAAGCGATGACACGGGGGCCCTGAACGCCTTGCGTGAGGCCGGTGTGACGGTGGTGGAGATGGGACGGCCCGGTGGGCAAGTGGATCTGGTTCGCCTGATGGCGTGGCTAGCGGAGCAGGGCGTGAACGAGCTTATGGTGGAGGCGGGCGCCACGCTCAATGGTGCCCTCCTGGAGGCCGGGTTGATCGATGAACTTTTGCTCTACCTCGCGCCCTGCCTCCTGGGTAGTACGGCGCGCGGCCTGTTCGTGTTGCCCGAATTCACCACCATGGCGCAGCGTATCACCCTCGACATCCGCGACGTGCGAGCCGTGGGGCGTGATTGGCGCGTGCTTGCTCGCGTGTTGCCAGCGAAGGAGGCGTAATCGTGTTTACCGGTATCGTGCAGGCCGTGGGCCGCGTCGTCGCGGCGGAACCGCTGGGTGATGGGTTGCGGCTCACCATCGAGGCTGGCGCGCTTGATCTCTCCGACATCGCCCTCGGCGACAGCATTGCGGCCAATGGCGTGTGCCTGACCGTGGTGGCGCGTGAGGGCAGCCGCTATTGGGTCGATGTGTCGGGGGAGACGCTGCGTTGCACCACGGGTTTTCGTGTCGGTCAGGCGCTCAATCTGGAGAAGGCGCTGCGCCTTTCGGACCGCTTGGGCGGCCATTTGGTCTCGGGCCACGTGGATGGCGTGGGCGTGGTGACCCGCTTCGAGCCGGTGGGTGGTTCCCACCTCATGGAGGTGGCGGCACCTCCGACGCTTGCCCGTTATATTGCCGTTAAGGGTTCCATCACCGTGGACGGCGTGAGTCTCACCGTGAACCAGGTGGAGGGTGAACGCTTCAGGGTGAACGTGATCCCGCACACCTTGGCGGTGACCACTTTCGGAGGTCTCGCGCCTAAGACTCGAGTGAACCTGGAGGTGGATCTGCTCGCGCGCTACGTGGAGCGCCTGTTGAGCTACCGCGAGTCAGTCGCATGAACTGGGGGGCGTAGAGCGCCTCTCTTGCCTGAATAAAATGCGATAATCAGTGCCCCAAACGGAAAGGCAGCCATGCCCATCAGCCCCATCGAAGAAATCATCGCCGATATCGCCGCCGGCAAGATGGTCATCCTCGTGGACGAGGAAGACCGGGAAAACGAGGGCGACCTGGTGATGGCGGCGGAACACATCACGCCCGAGGACATCAACTTCATGGCCAAGTACGGTCGTGGGTTGATTTGTTTGACCCTCACCGATGCCCGTTGCCGCCAGCTCGGACTGCGCCAGATGGTAGAGGACAACCAGACACCCCACGGCACGGCCTTCACGGTTTCCATCGAGGCCGCGCGCGGCGTGACCACGGGTATTTCCGCGGCGGATCGCGCCACGACCATCCGTGCCGCCGTGGCGCGTGATGCTAAGCCTAGCGACATCGTGCAACCCGGCCACGTGTTTCCCCTGCGTGCCCAGCCCGGGGGTGTATTGGTGCGCGCCGGCCATACCGAGGCCGGCTGCGATCTGGCGCAGCTTGCGGGCTTGGAGCCAGCGGCCGTGATCTGCGAAATCCTCAAGGACGACGGCACCATGGCGCGCCTGCCGGACCTGGAGTTGTTCGCGCAGGAACACGGCCTAAAGATCGGCACCATAGCCGATCTCATCCACTATCGTTCCAAGACCGAGCGCCTGGTGGAGCGGGTGGCCGAACGCAAGGTGGAGACCATCTACGGGGAATTCGATCTGCTCGCCTACCGCGACCAGACCTCAGGGGAGATCCATCTAGCCATGGTCAAGGGACCGCTACTGCCAGAGGAAGAGACGCTGGTGCGCGTGCACGAGCCTTTGTCGGTGATCGATTTTCTGGACGATGCGGACAATGCCCATTCCTGGGGTATCCATCAGGCCATGAAGACCTTGGCCGAGGCCACGGCCGGCGTGATGATCCTGTTTCGGCGACCGGAAACCAACGAGGCGCTGCTCGCGCGCATCGCCCACGCCGTGCACAAGCCGGCAGGCAAGGTGGATCTGCGCGACTACGGCATCGGCGCCCAGATTCTGAAGGATCTCGGCGTGCGCAAGATGCGGCTTTTGGCGGCGCCGCGCCGCATGCCCAGTCTGGAAGGCTTCGATCTGGAAGTCACGGGCTACATCCTGCCGCCTGACGTGGTGGAACCCAACCAGCTGGAGGAGTGAGGGCATGGTCCAGAAATACGACAACATCACCGAAATCGAGCGCGATCTCAACGGCGCCGGCCTCAAGATCGGCATCGTCATGGCCCGCTTCAACATCGACGTGGGCGAAGGCCTGCTGGGCGCCTGCGCGGCGGAACTACGTAAGCTCGGCGTGCGTGACGAGGACAGCACCTTGGTGACGGTGCCGGGGGCGCTGGAAGTGCCATTGGCACTGCAGGCCATGGCCCAGAGTGGTAAGTTCGATGCGCTCATCGCCCTGGGTGCCGTGATCCGTGGCGAAACCTATCATTTCGAGCTGGTGGCCAACGAATCTGGCGGTGGCATCACCCAGGTGCAGCTGGACACCGGCATCCCCATTGCCAATGGCATCCTCACCACCGACACCGACGATCAGGCACTGGCGCGCATGGAAGAAAAAGGCCGCGAGTGCGCGCGGGTGGCGGTGGAGATGGCCAACCTCCTGAAAAAGATCTGACGCGCGGCGTGCGTGCGCCGTGGCGGGATCGGTGAAAAACAGCATGAAGAAAAGCCGGCGCAACGCGCGCGAGTTCGCGCTCAAAGCCCTCTACCAATGGCAGCTCAGCGGCAATGCCGAGGCGGACATCGCACGCCATATGCGCGAGGAAGAAGGCTTCGCAACCGCAGACGAGGACTATTTTCAAACTTTACTCGCTGGCGTGACTTCCCAGGCCGAGGCGCTCGACGCGTTGCTCGCGCCCCATCTGGATCGGCCCGTGAGCCAACTCAGCCCCATCGAGCACGCCATCTTGCAAATCGGCGCCTACGAGGCCCTGCACTGTCTGGATGTGCCCTATCGCGTGGTGATCAACGAGGCGGTGGAGTTGGCCAAGGCCTACGGCGGCACTGAAGGGCACAAATACGTGAATGGCGTGCTGGACAAGCTGATGCCGCAAGCGCGGCCGGCGGAAGTCAAAAAGAAAGCCTAGCGAAGCAAGTTTTTCATGAGGCGATCCGTGAAAACGTTTTTGGTCCTCCTGCTTTTCTCTTTTGTTGCCGTGTCTGCGTGGGCTGAAACGACCCCGCGCGTCGTGGATATCCCGACCCGCCCCGGTGTGACTCAGCGCTTTCTGTTGCTGACCCCGCCCGAGGCGAAAGCGGCAGTGATTCTGTTTGCCGGCGGCCATGGGGGACTCGATATCCAGGATGATGGCCGTTTTGGCTGGGGCGGCGGTAATTTCCTGGTCAGGAGCCGTGACCTGTTCGCGCAGCAGGGACTGGTGGTCGCGGTCATCGACAAGCCCTCGGACCTGGCTGGTTTGAGCGGCCAGCGCCAGACTGCCCAGCACGTGGCAGACGTGCGGGCGGTCATGCGCTGGCTGCGCGCGCAATATCAGCTGCCGGTCTGGCTGGTGGGCACCAGTCGGGGCACCCAGTCTGCGGCCTACGTGGCGACCGCCCTGGCCGGTGACGCCGACAGCCCGGACGGGCTCGTGCTCACCTCCACCATTCTCACCGATTCCAAGGACCGCCCGGTGCCGGCCATGGCGCTGGACCGCCTTGCCCTGCCCGTGCTGGTGGTACATCACGAAAAGGATGGCTGCGAGCACTGCAGGCCATCCGAGCTTGCGGCCCTGATGGACAAGCTGCCCGGCACCCTTCGCAAGGATCTGGTCATGTTCAGCGGCGGCGTGACTCGCGGCGATCCGTGTGGCGCCTATGCCTACCACGGCTTCAACGGCATCGAGCAGGACGTGGTGGGCCGCATCGGCGCCTGGATCGTTTCGCGCTAGCGCATGCCCTCCGAATTCGAGCTGATCGCCCGCTACTTCACCCGCCCTGCCAGGCGCACGGTGTTGGGTGTGGGTGACGATGCCGCCCTGGTGCGCGTGGGCGCGGGCAAGGAACTGGTAGCGGCGGCGGACATGTTGGTTGTGGGGCGGCACTTTTTCCCGGATGACGACCCCGAATCCCTGGGCCACAAGGCCCTGGCGGTGAATCTCTCCGATTTCGCGGCCATGGGAGCCGTGCCGCGTTGGGCGTTGTTGTCCATCGCCCTGCCGGAGGTCGATGAGGCCTGGCTGGCTGCCTTCACGCGCGGCTTGTTTGCCCTGGCCGATGCCCATGGCGTGGCATTGATTGGCGGCGATACCACCCGCGGGCCGCTCACCTTTGCTTTCACCGTGCTGGGGGAGATCGAGCGTGGAGCGGCGTTACGCCGTAGCGGCGCCCGCGTCGGAGATGAGGTCTGGGTTTCGGGCACCTTGGGCGATGCAGCCTTGGCGCTCGCGGCGCTCAACCGGGCCGTGCCCCTATCGCCGGGGGAGCTGGCGCAACTTTTGCCGCGCCTACATCGCCCCGTGCCGCGCCTGGCTTTGGGGCGTCGGCTGGTGGGGGTTGCCCATGCCGCTATCGACATCTCGGATGGCCTGCTCGCCGATCTGGGCCATGTGCTGGAAGCCTCCGGCGTGGGCGCCGAGATCCAGCTCACCGCCTTGCCGGTGTCACCGGTGCTGGCGGCCTGGCAGACGCACGCGGTGGCCCGGCGCGCCCTGTTGGCAGGGGGGGACGACTACGAGTTGTGTTTCACCGCCCCGCGTTCGGCGCATGAGGCCATTGTCCGGCTCGGCCGCCGCCTGGGCGTGCCGGTCACGGCCATTGGCTGCATCACCCGCGCCCCCGGCCTGGTTGTGCTGGATGGCCAGGGCCGGCCCGTTGACTGCGAGGAAAAAGGCTTTGACCACTTCGCCTGATCTACGCTACGTGCTGGGCCATCCTTTGCGCTTCATTGCCTTCGGCTTTGGCAGCGGTTTGTCCCCCGTTGCGCCCGGGACCGTGGGGACCCTGGTGGGCTTTCCCCTGTTCTGGCTGATTCTGCAGGCAAGCCCCACGCCGCCGGTTTTCTTTGGGCTGCTGGCGAGTTTGTTCCTGCTGGGGGTCGTGGCCTGCGCGCGGGTGGGGCGGGAGGTAGGCGTGGCCGACTACGGCGGCATCGTCTGGGACGAGGTGATCGCTTTTCTCCTCATCCTGTGGTTTACGCCCTTCAGCGTGGCCGGCTGGACCATCGCCTTCTTCGTCTTTCGCGTCTTCGACGTGTGGAAGCCTTTCCCCATTCGCTACTTCGATCAACGGTTCAAGAACGGCTTCGGCGTGATGTTCGACGATCTCTTGGCAGCGATCTACAGTGTGATCACGATCAAGGTGTTGTTCGGGGTGCTTTATGGATGAGCTGGAAACCATGGCCGCCTGCCTGGGGGCGGCGCTCAAGGCGCGCGGTTGGTGGCTGGTGACGGCCGAGTCCTGCACCGGCGGCTGGGTGGGTCAGGTGGTGACCTCGGTGCCGGGCAGCTCCCAGTGGTACGACCGGGGCTTCATCACCTACACCAACGTTTCCAAGCAAGAGATGCTGGGCGTGGCGGCAGAGACCTTGGCGCACCATGGCGCCGTCTCGGAGGCCACGGTGAGGGAAATGGCCGAAGGGGCGCTGGCGCGCAGCCGCGCGGATGTGGGGGTGGCGATCAGCGGCATCGCCGGGCCGGGCGGCGCGACGCCGGGCAAACCTGTGGGTACCGTTTGCATGGCGTGGACCACCCGCTCAGGCGCGTGCGAGGTACGTACCTTCCATTTCGCCGGCGACCGCGCCGCGGTGCGTCGGCAGGCCGTGGCGGCGGCCCTGGAGGGTGTGCTGGCACTTGCCAGCGCTCCCGCGTCTGCCTGATTCCGGCGTGGGCTTTCCCGTGGGCTCAACCCAGCGCCCAGGCGGCGAAGGGTTCCACTTCCTCGCGATTTTCCAGCATGAGCTGATACTGCCGCGGATTGCCCGAGTGATCGCGGCTGGTGTCCACCATCAGGCGTTGCAACAGATAGCCCACCAGGGCGCGCCGCACAGTGAGCTCGATGACGCCATCGCGCGCGCCGTAGTCTAGCGCCAGGGCCTGCCGCCGGGGCTCGTCCAGTCCCTGGTGGGGGGCCAGCCGTAGGGTCAGGGTTTCCACCCAGTCCTCGTCGTGCTCCGGGTCCGACTCCGCTGCTTGGTCGAGACATTCCGCCCAAGCGAAGCGGGAGAGCACGAAATCCCGGAACTCGTAACGGTCTGCGCTATAGGCGCGCACGTGCCAGCGCAGGCCGGTATCCACCAAGGCATGGGGTTCCAGGATGCGCAGGGCGCCGGTGTCGTTGCCTGTGAGTGAGTGATAACGGGCGGCGAGTTTGCGGCGGCTGCGCATGGCGCGGGTGATCTGGGCCAGGACTGCCGCCGACGGCAAACGCCCCGGTAGCGGGAGACGTTCGCTGGTGAGACCGTACAGAGGCTGATCCCCGTAGGGGCCGCCCGCTCCTGCCAGATTGGCCGCCAGCAGGGGCAGCACCGCCGCGGGGGAGAGGTCGGCGAACACGGGCCGGAAACCGGGGGCGGGAACGAAGCCGAACACCGCCTGGGTGTAGATCAGGTTACCCGGCGCCAGCTCGCCGTAGAGTTTGAGATCCTTGGTGGCGGCGGGATCGGAGATGCCGAAAGCCCGGGCCACGTCGCTGCGGGTGACGATACCGGTGTAGTAGGCCATGACTTCGATGAAACGCAGGCGCTGGCGCGTGGACCATTTCAGGTCCAGGGGTAGTTTGTCTTTGTTTGTCATGGGCTTATACACGCGATGGGGAGCAGGCGACAGGGGGCTTGCTCGGGCAACAAGGCAATTATAGCCCGTCTTGGCTCATGGTGATAAAAACGATGAGATCATACAAATAGTCGATATGATAAAAACTATTGACACCGACGGAAGTATGAACTAGAGTGGGGCATGCCGTGATGCTGCGGCGCTATTTCCCGAACCCGAACCGAAAGGAGACCACCATGGCCACCGCACCTGCAGACGACAAGATGAAAGCGCTCGCCGCCGCCCTGAGCCAAATCGAGAAGCAGTTTGGCAAGGGGTCGGTGATGCGTCTCGGCGATCATGTGGAAGCCCAGGACTTGCAGGTGGTGTCCACCGGCTCTCTGGGGCTGGACATTGCCCTGGGCGTGGGGGGGCTGCCCCGGGGGCGTATCATCGAGATCTACGGGCCGGAATCTTCTGGCAAGACCACTCTTACGCTGCAAGTCATCGCGGAGATGCAGAAGTTGGGCGGCACTGCCGCTTTCATCGACGCCGAACATGCCCTCGATCCCACCTATGCCGCCAAGCTGGGGGTGAATGTCAACGATCTTTTGGTCTCCCAACCGGACACCGGCGAGCAGGCGTTGGAAATCGCCGACATGCTGGTGCGCTCGGGTTCGGTGGACGTGGTGGTGATCGACTCGGTCGCGGCTCTCACGCCCAAGGCGGAGATCGAGGGCGAAATGGGCGATGCCCACATGGGGCTGCAGGCGCGCCTGATGAGCCAGGCGCTGCGCAAGCTCACCGCCAACATCAAGCGCTCCAACACACTGGTGATCTTCATCAACCAGATCCGCATGAAGATCGGCGTGATGTTTGGCAATCCAGAAACGACCACCGGCGGCAATGCCCTCAAGTTCTATGCCTCGGTGCGGCTGGACATTCGGCGCGTGGGCTCCATCAAGAAGGGCGAGGAGGTGATCGGCTCCGAGACCAAGGTCAAGGTGGTGAAGAACAAGGTTGCGCCCCCCTTCAAGCAGGCCAGCTTCGACATCCTCTATGGCGAGGGCATTTCCCGCGAGGGCGAAATCATCGAGCTGGGCGTGGCGCATCGCATCATCGACAAATCCGGCGCCTGGTATGCCTACAACGGCGAGAAGATTGGTCAGGGCAAGGACAACGCGCGCGAATACTTGAAGGAGCATCCGGAGGTCGCCCGCGAGATCGAGGCCAAGATCCGCGCTGCCGTGGGTGTGGGCGGCGGTGCGGTGGCCCAGTTCGATCCGGAAGAGGCGCTCGAGGAAGTCTGAGCGAAGCCTTCACGGCGAGGTCTCGCCCATGGCAACCCCACCCAGTTTGCGCGAGCGGGCACTCGCCTGCCTGGCCCGGCGCGAGTACAGTCGCGCGGAACTCGCGCGCAAGCTAGCGCCCCATGCCGCCCACGGCGACGAGCTTGATGCGCTGCTTGATGAGCTCGCACGCCGCGGCTGGTTGTCCGATGCGCGCTTCGCCGAGGTGCTGGTGCATGACCGGCAGACGCGTTTTGGCAGCGTGCGGCTCGCCCACGAGCTGCGGCGGCGGGGCGTGCCCGAGTCGTTGATCCAACAACAGCTGCATTTGCTGCGTGGAACTGAACTGGAACGCGCGCGCCGGGTGTGGCAACAGAAGTTCGGCTGCCCACCCAGTGATGCCCGGGAACGGGCGCGGCAGATGCGCTTCCTCAAGCAGCGGGGATTCCCCTTGGCCGTCATCCAGCGCGTCCTAGAAGAGGAGGCGTGACTGCCAGCGGCGCGAGGTTTCGCGCTACCATTATGCCTTTGCAAAAATTCCGCCGAGATCCCCCATGAAATCCAGCGAAATTCGCCGCCGCTTCCTCGAGTTTTTCGAATCCAAAGGGCACACCATCGTGCCTTCCAGCTCCTTGATTCCGGGCAACGATCCCACCCTGTTGTTCACCAATGCCGGCATGGTGCAGTTCAAGGACGTGTTCCTGGGGCGTGAGACGCGCCCCTACGTGCGCGCGGCTTCCAGCCAGCGTTGCCTGCGCGCGGGCGGCAAGCACAACGACTTGGAAAACGTGGGTTACACCGCCCGCCACCACACCTTTTTCGAGATGCTGGGCAACTTCAGCTTTGGCGACTACTTCAAGCGCAACGCCATCCAATTCGCGTGGGAGTTCCTCACCCAGGAGCTGGGTATTCCCGAAAGCAAGCTGTGGGTCACGGTGTACGAGGAGGACGACGAAGCCGCCGACATCTGGCTCAACGAGATTGGCGTGCCGCCAGAACGCCTGGCGCGCATCGGTGACAAGCCCGGCGCCGGCAAGTATCACTCGGACAATTTCTGGTCCATGGGCGACACGGGCCCTTGTGGTCCCTGCACGGAAATCTTCTACGACCACGGCCCCGATGTGCCCGGAGGGCCGCCCGGCACACGGGACGCCGATGGCGACCGCTACATCGAGATCTGGAATCTGGTCTTCATGCAATTCAATCGGGACGAGCATGGCGTGCTGCATTCCTTGCCCAAGCCCTCGGTGGACACTGGCATGGGCTTAGAGCGCATCAGCGCGGTCATGCAGGGGGTGCATTCCAACTACGACATCGACTTGTTCCGTGACCTCATCGCCGCGGCCGCGCGGGAGACCTCGGCCGCCGATCTCGCCAGCAATTCGCTCAAGGTCATTGCCGACCACATCCGCGCCTGTTCCTTTCTCATCGTGGATGGCGTGATCCCCAGCAACGAAGGACGGGGCTATGTGCTGCGCCGCATCATTCGTCGCGCCATCCGCCATGGTTACAAGCTCGGGCAGAAACAGCCTTTCTTCCACCGGCTGGTGCCGGATCTGGCGCGGGTGATGGGTGAGGCCTACCCGGAACTCGTTGCCGCCCAGGAACGCGTGATGGGGGTGCTACGCCAGGAAGAGGAAAAATTCGCCGAGACCCTGGAACATGGCATGGGCGTGCTGGAGGCGGCCATGCATGGCACCGGCTGCGACCGCATCCTCGACGGCGAGACCGTGTTCCGGCTCTACGACACCTTTGGCTTCCCCCTGGATCTCACTGCCGACATCGCCCGCGAGCGGGGCTTCACCGTGGACTTCGCGGGCTTCGAACACGCCATGGCGCTGCAGCGGGAGCGGGCCCGCGCGGCCTCGCGCTTCCACATGGGACAGGTGGTCAAGTTCGAAGGCCAGCCCACGGAATTCCACGGCTACGAGACCCTCAGCCTGCAGGCGCAGGTCCTCGCCCTGTACAAGGAGGGCACCCAGGTATCCAGCATCCAGGCGGGCGACGAGGCGGTGGTGGTGCTGGATCGCACGCCCTTCTACGCCGAGTCGGGCGGCCAGGTGGGCGATCGCGGCCAGCTGCTCGGCGCCAACGGCACCTTTCTGGTGGAGGACACCCAAAAGATCCAGGCTGAGGTGTTCGGTCACAAGGGTCGGCTCACTCTGGGTACCCTTGCCGTGGGCGACACGGTCGATGCCCAGGTGGATACCGTGGCACGTCAGCGTGCGGCTTGGAACCATTCCGCCACGCATTTGCTCCATGCGGCTCTGCGCAAGGTGCTCGGCAGCCACGTCACCCAGAAGGGCTCGCTTGTGGATGCCCAACGCACGCGCTTCGATTTTTCCCATCCCCGTCCCCTCACCCAGGAGGAGATCCAACGCGTGGAGAACCTGGTCAACGAGGTCATCCGAGCCAACTACCCGGTCCAGGTGCGCCTCATGAAATACGACGAGGCCATCAAGCAAGGCGCCATGGCCTTGTTCGGCGAGAAATACGGTGACGACGTGCGTGTGGTGGGCATGGGCGACTTTTCCACCGAGCTGTGCGGTGGCACCCACGTCAAGCGCTCAGGCGACATCGGGCTGTTCAAGATCGTTGCCGAATCCGGCGTGGCGGCGGGCATACGCCGCATCGAGGCGGTGACTGGCGACGTGGCGCTGGCATATGTGCAGCAGGAAGAGGCGCGCCTCATGGAGGCGGCGTCCACCCTGAAGACCCCGCCCCAGGAAGTGGGGCAGAAGATCGCCCAGATCCTGGACAACGTGAAACACCTGGAGAAGGAACTGGCGCGCCTCAAATCCAAGCTCGCCGCCGCTCAGGGCGATGAGCTCGCGAATAGCGCGGTGGAGGTCAAGGGCGTCAAGGTGCTCGCCGCGGAAATCGAAGGAGCCGACGCCAAGGCGCTGCGCGACACCCTGGACAAGCTCAAGGACAAGCTCAAGTCCGCCGCCATCGTGCTGGCCAGCCGAGCTGGCGGCAAGGTCACGCTGATAGCCGGTGTCACGCCCCAGCTCACCGATCGCCTCAAGGCCGGGGAATTGGTCAACCACGTGGCCACCCAGGTGGGCGGCAAGGGCGGCGGACGTCCCGATATGGCCCAGGCGGGCGGCAGCGAGCCTGAGCATCTGCCCCAGGCGCTTGCCTCGGTGGCGGACTGGGTGGCCGCCAAGCTGTGAGTGGGGCTGCCGCGGGCGGTCGCCGAGGGTGAGCGTCGGCGATGATCGAATGGCGGCATGGCGCACCCTTCTCGCCCCGCTTCGGCGATGTGTATTTCTCCGCCGAGGCCGGTCCAGAAGAGACTGAGCACGTCTTCCTCGCCGGCAATGACCTGGCCAGCCGCTTCGCGCGGCTTGCGCCGGGGCAGACTTTCACCCTGGGTGAGACGGGCTTTGGCACCGGTCTCAATTTCCTTGCCACCTGGCAGCTATTCCAAATCGCTGCGCCGCCCGGGGCCCAGCTTGATTATTTCAGCGTCGAGGGCTATCCCCTGGCGGACGAGGAACTTGCGGCGGTGACGGCGGCTTGGCCTGCGTTCGCGTCGTTTGGGAAGCAGCTCGCGGCACGCTGGCGGCGCCGCGTGCCCGGCTGGAACCGCTGGCACTTCGCGGCGGGCCGGGTGCGCCTCACCTTGGCCTGGGAAGACGTGGCCGCAGCCCTTCCGGGCTTGCCCGATGCCAGCGTGGATGCCTGGTTTCTCGACGGTTTCGCCCCGGCGAAGAACCCAGACATGTGGAATGCCACCGTCTGCCGCGAGCTGGCCCGCGCCACCCGTCCGGGCGGCAGCTTCGCCACCTACACCGCTGCCGGCTGGGTCCGGCGCAATCTCGCCGAGGCCGGCTTCCATGTGGAAAAGCGCCGCGGTTTCGGGCGCAAGCGGGAGATGCTGCGTGGCGTGAAGCCGGGCGTCTGGCAGCCTGTTCCGCCGGCTGCCGGGCGGGTGGTGGTCATCGGTGGCGGGCTGGCCGGCACGGCGGCGGGCTGGGCCCTGGCGCGGCGGGGGCTGTCCGTCCAACTGGTGGAAGCTGCGCCGGTGCTCGCGGTGGGGGCATCGGGCAATCCGGTGGGCGTAATGCACCTGCGCCTCGCGGCGGGCATGGGGCCCCTGCAGCGGCTACTACTCGCCGCTTGGGGACATGCGCTGGCGTATTTGGACGAAGTGCTGCCGGTGGATGGCGAACAGCGTGCCGAGTGTGGCCTCTTGCAGCTGGCGGTCTCGGCCGAGGAGAGGCGCCGCATCGAACGTCTGTCCGCGCTTGCCTGGCCGGCTCATCTGTTGGTGCCGGTAACGGGGCAAGAAGCCGCGGCCCACGCCGGCTTGTCTGTCGGCTTGGCGGGACTTTGGTTTCCCCAGGGCGGTTGGGTCGCACCGGGCGCGCTATGCGGGCAGCTCGCCCAGGGCCTTGGGTTGAATCTTGCGCAACCGGTGACGGCGCTTGCGCCTACGCTAGACGGCTGGCGCGTGGAGACAGGGGTGGACCTCTTAAACGCCAGCCACGTGGTGGTGGCCAGTGGGCACACCGCGCGCCGTTTTTCCCCTCTCGCCCACTTGCCCCTGCAACCGGTGCGCGGCCAGATCACCGAAGTCGCCGCCACTGTCGCAAGCCGTCAGCAGCGCTGCGTGCTGTGCGGCGAGGTGTATCTGACACCGGCGCGCGGGGACCGGCACCTCCTGGGCGCGACCACCCGCTTCGACGATTGCGGCACCGATGTGCGCCTGCCGGAGCAGGAGGAGAATCTTGCCCGTTTCGCGCGCCAGTTTCCCACCGTTTACCAGGCGCTGGGCGGCGCGGCGGCCACCCTCGTCGGCGGACGGGCGGCGGTGCGCTGCTCCGCCCCCGGGGCCATGCCCGTCATCGGCGAGGTCGCGCCCGGCCTTTTCGTGAGCCTGGCCCATGGCACGCGCGGCTTGCTGACCACTGGCTTGGCGGCGGAGTGTATCGCCGCGCGCCTCACCGGTACCTTGCCGCCGCTACCCTCGACTCTTGTCGCGGCGGTGACGCCGCAACGCTTTGCCCGCCTTGACATGCCTCAAGGCGTCCCTGCCGTCCACCCGAGAGAATCGATGCCATGAGTGTGATCCAGATTTCCGCGCCCGGCGCGCGGCCCCATCCCTTCGCTCTCTTCCGTCTGGGCTTTCGGCCCTTCTTCCTGCTGGCAGCGTTGTTTTCACTGCTATCCATCCTGGCGTGGGTGGGCACCCAGGTGTATGGCTGGCCGTTGCCGCCGCGGCTGCCGGTCGCGCCCATGGCCTGGCACGGGCACGAGATGGTGTTTGGCTATGCCATGGCGGTGGTGGCGGGGTTTCTGCTCACCGCCGTGCGCAATTGGACCAACCTGCCCACGCTTCGCGGCGCGCCCCTGGCGGGGTTAGCGGCAATCTGGCTGGCGGCACGGTTGGTGATGGGGTTTTCGCCCCAGGCGCTCGTTCTGGCGGCGTTGTTGGATCTTGGCTTTGGGCTCGCTTTGATCATGGCCATAGCCCATCCCCTCGCGCGCACGGGGCAGTGGCGCCAGTTTGGCATCGTGGCCAAGATCGCCCTGCTCGTCACCGCCAATGCTGCGTTCTATGCCGGCGCCCTTGGCTGGCTGGAGGCGGGCGTGCCCTGGGGACTCTACTCGGGCCTGTATCTCGTCCTCTCGCTCATCTTCGTGATGGCGCGGCGGGTGGTGCCCTTCTTCATCGAACGCGGCGTAGGCTACGCCGTCACTGTGCGCAACCGGACTTGGGTGGATCGATCAAGCCTCGTGCTGATGTTGGCCTTTTGGCTGGCGGACGTGTTCATGGCTGCGCCGGTGCTGGTGGCATGCCTCGCCCTGGCGCTGTTTGGCGTGCACACGGTGCGCCTGGTGGATTGGGCCACACCCGGCATCTGGCGCAAGCCCTTGTTGTGGGTGCTCTACTTAGGCTATGGCGCCGCGGTAATGGGGTTCCCCCTCAAGGCCGCCGCGGTCTGGCTGGGCGTGTCGCCGTACCTTGCCGTGCATGCCTTTGCCGCGGGCGGCATCGGCCTGATGACGGTGGGCATGATGGCGCGGGTGACCCTAGGCCACACCGGGCGCGGCGTGCAGACACCCCCACGCGCGGTGGCTGCGGTGTTCGCCCTGATGGTTGCGGCTTTCCTGGCGCGGGTGGTGGCACCCCTTTTCTGGCCCGCTTCCTACGCTAAGTGGCTGGCGCTCGCGCAGGCGTGCTGGGTGCTGGCTTTCGCCCTGTTCTTGGTGATCTACGCACCGATGTTGGTGCGTCCCCGCATCGACGGCCAGCCGGGCTGAGCGCAGGCTCAGGGCGCGGCTTCGCCCAGGCTCCCCACCCAGCGCGCGGCAGCGAGCTGGGCTTTCACCAGATCGTTGGCATGAAGCGCCGGCATTCCCTGCAGGATCGCCGCTCGGGTAGCGAAATCGGCCTGTTCCAGGGCTTCGCACAGGGCGAGACTGACGTTAACGAAGCCCAGTGCTCTGACCTCCAATAGCGGCCGCAGACCCATCTCGCCCAACAGATGGGTGAGCACCTGGGCGGTCGCCGCCAGATCGTTCACCAACGGGGCTGTTCCGGTGTGGGGCGAAACAGCAGCGCGTGGGTAAATAGGCTCTGCTCGGGATCGATGATGGGTTGGCGCGGGCAAGATTTGATCGCCCATGGCATGTGCTTGGGGTGAGAGCTGGGTCGTGGGCGGTCTGCCTTGCCTCATCGGGAGGGCGGGGGCAGCCCACGGGCGGCGGCCCGGTTGAAGCGGTCGATGCACTCGCGCACCACGGTGTGCACATCGTCATCGCTGGCTAGCAGGCATTCGCCGGTCACCGGTGGCCGGCTCGCAGCGGCAGGTGGGGTGGCTTGGGTCGGCGCGCTTCGGGCAGGGACCTTCGGGTCCGGCACGGCGTGCCCACTGGTGGCTTGGGCGGAGAGGGGACCGGGTGCGAGCTGGGGCGCGGCAATGATTCGTGGCAAGTCGCGTAATGCCTGGTTTTCCCTTTCCAGGGCCGCCTGGCGCGCCTCTAGCTTATTAAGCAGAGCTTGGGTGTGCCGGCTTTCTAGCACCAGGGCCGAGGCCAGCGCCCCGGCGCCGGCCAGAATGATGCCACCGAGGACGAGCCACAGCGCCTTGGCGTAGAGAAGGCTGGCGGGCCTGACACTGGCCTGTGGCGGGCTATCCGCGGGCGGGCGGCCATCCGGTAGGGCCTGCGCAGGTGGAGACGGTTCTTCGGCGGGTGGGCTGTCGGCGGCTGCTTGCTGCGCCTGCGCGGCACCGGCATTGGCCGGCGTTGGCCGGAAAAAACGCGACAGACGCTTACAGAGAGACGCAGCACGTGACATCGACCTGGGATCCCGGTGGCGGGGCCAGCGCCCCTGTTGCACTTATCGACCGGCCGGACCTGGACTTGATGCCAGCAGTGTTATTGAGCATTACGTAAGTAGGTCACACCGTTGTGTCGTCCCCGCGCAAGCGGGGACCCAGGAACATGGCGAGGAATACCCTGGATTCCCGCTTTCGCGGGAATGACGTTTGACTTGCGCAGCCTGTCAACGACTTACGTAACGCTCAATAGGTGCGCGGCTGGGCCGCGGCGAAGTCCAGCATGCGCTGAATGGGCACCACCGCCCGGCGGCGCACGGTCTCGTCGATCACCACTTCGCTGTCGCCTCGGCTGAGCACCCGTTCCAAGGCATCCAGGCTATTCATCGCCATCCACGGGCAATGGGCGCAGCTTGCGCAGGTGGCGCCGACACCGCCGCTGGGGGCCTCGATGAAGACCTTGCCCGGCGCGGCCTCGCGCATCTTGTGGAAGATGCCGTTGTCGGTGGCGACGATGAACTCTGCATGGGGTAACTCGCGGGCAGCGCGGATGAGGGTGGTGGTGGAGCCCACTACATCGGCTAGGCTCACCACGCCCGCCGGCGCTTCCGGATGCACCAACACCGCTGCCGCCGGGTGGCGCTGTTTCATGTCGGCAAGCAGCTCGGCCTTGAAACGCTCGTGTACCACGCAGCTTCCTTGCCACAGCAGCATGTCGGCGCCGGTGACGCGCTGCACGTAACTGCCCAGATGTTTGTCGGGCGCCCAGAGGATTTTCTTGCCTTGTCGATGCAGATGTTCCACCACCTTGACCGCGATGGCGGAGGTTACCACCCAGTCGGCACGCGCCTTGACCGCCGCGCTGGTGTTGGCATAGACCACCACGGTGCGGTCAGGATGGGCGTCGCAGAAGGCGCCGAAGGCTTCCGGCGGGCAAGCGTCGTCCAGGGAGCAGGTGGCGTCCTTTTCCACCAACAGCACCCGCTTTTCCGGGTTGAGGATCTTGGCGGTCTCGCCCATGAAGCGCACGCC
Source organism: Thiobacter sp. AK1 (assembly GCF_039822265.1). Classification (NCBI taxonomy): domain Bacteria; kingdom Pseudomonadati; phylum Pseudomonadota; class Betaproteobacteria; order Burkholderiales; family Thiobacteraceae; genus Thiobacter; species Thiobacter aerophilus. The sequence continues at coordinate 152,441 of NZ_JBAJEX010000005.1, read as the reverse complement.
GGCGACCACCAGGGTGCGCGCGGGGTGCGCATGGCCGAAGCGCGCCATTTCCAGGGAATCGGCGACATGGCCCCCAGTTTCGTCTGCGAGGGTCTGGAGCGCGCCATCCGTGTAGTAGTGCGCCACCAGCACCGCGTCCTGTTCCACCAGCATGCGCTTGATGCGGTCAATCTGGGCCGTACGATCGGTCAAGGCAGCGAAGGGAAGGGCTGGTTCCATGAACTTTCCTGGCTTGGGTGGGGCACTAGCGGATGATCTCGACGCGGCCCGGGTACTTGGTGCGAAACAGTTTAGCGGGACGATGACTGCCATTGCGACGCTGGGCACCGGTTTCCTCGATCAAGTTGCGGGCGAGGACCCATTTGCGGAAATTGCGCTTGTCGAGGGGTTCCGAGCGGATGATCTCATAGACCTCCTGCAGCTCGCTCAGCGTGAACTGGGCGGGCAGGAACTGGAAGGCGATGGTGGAGTATTCCAGCTTGGCCACCAGGCGCTCATGGGCCTTGTCCACGATTTCGCGATGATCGAAGGCGAGGGGAGGCAGCGCGCCATAGGGAAACCAGGCTGTCTGCTTGGCATCGGAACCTGCCTTGAGGGTGAGGCGGTCGGCGGGGGCGAGGCCATAGTAGGTCACGGAGATGACCCGCCCCCGGGGATCCCGGTCGGGGCGACCGAAGGTGTAGAGCTGCTCCAGATAGACGTCGGTGATGCCCGTCTCCTCGGCCAGCTCACGTAGGGCGCAGGTGATGAGATCCTCCGCGGGATCCAAAAACCCCCCGGGCAGGGCCCACTGGCCGGCAAACGGGGCATTGCGCCGGCGCACGAGCAGCACCTGCAGCGTCTCCTCTCGGATGGTGAACAGCACCACGTCGGTGGTGACCGCGGGATGGGGATGGGAATAGCAGTACGGAGCCACGGCTTCGTTTCGTGTCATCGAGACACCAAGATTAGTGTCTCTATTACACTATGTCAAGGCGCGGGGAAAAGTTTGCGGGCGATGGGCGCGAGCTCAGCGGTACTTGCGTACCAGCCCCACCACCACGCCGTAAATTTCCAGGCTGCCCGCCGGGCGGATGGGGGCATAGGCGGGGTTGGCGGCTCGCAGGAGGAAGCCCTGGCGGTCTTTGTCCAGGTATTTCAGGGTGAACTCGTTATCCACCACCGCCACCACGATGTCGCCCACCTCCGCAGTGGGCTTGCGCTCCACCACGACGATGTCGCCGTCGCGGATACCGGCGTCGATCATGGAATCGCCCTTGACCGGAATCAATACGGTTCGCGACGGCCGCTCGATGAGATATTCGTCCAGGGTGAGGGCCTCGCTACCCCCTTCGCCGGCGGGGTGGGGTCGTCCCGCTCGCACGCCATCCACCCGTGGCCGCTCGAAAAAGCGCGCCGTGGGTTTGAGTCGCCGGTCCGGGGCGGTTTCGAGATACCCCGCCAGCTTGAGTCGGCCCACCAGGGCCGCCACCGAAGACTTGGAGCGCAGGCCGAGGAGCTCACCCATGGTGGAGTAGGCAGGCAGGACCCGATGCCGGGCGTAGAAATCCTGGAGTTTGGCGAGGTAGTCGGCGTCGTCGGCCATGCCGGCATGCTATCGAACGATGGTTCGATGGTCAAGGCGTTGTGTAGTGACTGCAGGGAGCAAAAACCACCCGCGCCCGTCGCATCTAGCGCCAGCCTTGGTTGACACTGAGCCAGATCGATCCCGGCTTCTGGGGCGTGGGTGTCATTCCTGGACACTGGGCCCTGTGGCTTGGTCCGGAATTTGCATAAGCGTTTCTGGTGGGGTGCTCGTGGTCCGAAAGGACTCGCTTGTGCTACGCTAGCGCCTCCCGGCATGGGGCGCGGGATCGTTCTCCAGGAGCGACAAAATCCAATAACAACGAGGAAACGCCAACATGGATGTCGAGATCATCACAGTCATCATGGCTTCGGCCATCATCGTCATGCTGTACTGCCTGTGGCTGGTGTTCAGCCTGAAGTCGCGCGTGCCCGGCGGCGTGGTGGGCAAGCGCTGGCGTGTGTTGTCGGCGATGGTGACGCTGTTCGCCATCGGCTACGCAGCCATGCCCTTCCTGGGTGAGTTGTCGGAGACCACTCTGCGCTACGTGGTGTCGTTGATCTTTTTCTTCGGCGCGATCTACGTGGCCATCACCATCAAGCTCATCTACACGGTGATCGAGGAGCTCTCCGCTTGATGGAGTTCGCCATGGACCCGCGACTGGTATTCGTGCGCACCGCCAAGGGCGAAGAGGAATTCGAGCGGCGTACCCACGGGTTGTCCCAAGCCCTGCGTCGCGTGCTGATTCTGGTGGACGGCAAGTCGCCGGTTGCCCGAATCATGGAACGGGGGCTGGGCCTGCCCGACGTGGAAGGGGCGCTCACCACCTTGGCTCAGGAAGGCTTCATCGCCACCGCGGAGGAGGCGGGGCGACGTGGGCTCGGTGTGGGGGATCCGAAGGCGGAACTCGCCACTTTGGCGCGCTCCCTGCTGGGTCCTCAGAGTGCCAAGGTGGTGAAGAAGATCCAGGAATCCGGCGATACGCCCCAAGAACTGGCAGCCACCATCGATTCCTGCCGCAAGCTGATCAAGCTCTTCATCGACGACGCGAAGGCGGAGGAATTCGCCCGCCGCGCCCACGAGCTATTGTTCTCCAGTACCCAGATGGGGCACTGAGGTTTCAGGCGGCCTTCATCTGCGTGCGGTTGCGTCCGCCCCGTTTAGCTTCCAGCAGGGCCTGGTCGGCGCGCGCCAGAGCGGCATTTTCCGCCTGATCGTGGCGACTGAATTCGGATAAGCCGCCGCTCCAGGACAACGCGTGCATAACGCCCGGCGCCAGCTCCACGGTGGCCGGCATGCTGCGGCGCAGCCGGTCGGCCAACTCCATCGCCCGTTTCAAGGGTGTGTTGGGGAAGATCACACAGAACTCATCGCCGCCTAAGCGGGCCACGAAATCGCTGGAGCGCAGGCGTTCCTTGAGCAGTTTGCCGAACTGGATGATGAGCTGGTCGCCGGCGTCGTGGCCGTAGGTGTCGTTGACGCGCTTGAAGTCGTCGATGTCCAGGATGAGCAGGCTCGCGGGCCAGCCTTCCTTCGCCTGCTGGTAGATTTCGCGCTGTTTGGCATCGAAGCTGCGTCGGTTGTGTACCTGGGAGAGGTGATCCATGCCGGCCGAGTTCACCGCCGCCAGATGCTTGCCCACCATCAGCTTGCCCAGCTGATACATGATGAGGTAGGCCGGCTGCACCTCTTCGAGCTGCACGTTATAGCTCTTGCGCATGCGGTTGTGGGAGATGTCGGAAAACAGTTTGGTGAGGGCCGCAAGGTCATCCTGGAGCGCGCGATTCCCGTAAAAGTAGATGAGGGCTAGGGCCAGGGCCATCAGCAGGATCAGGCCCGCCCACACCAGCACGAAGCTCATGCGCACATCGGCGAGCAGGCCCGTGGGGCCCGGGGCTGACCAGGTGGCGAGCCGCCAGGGCGTGCCCGATATCTCCGTGTAACGTGGTGCTGAGACGCTCTTGAGGCTTTCGTCGCCGCGCTTGAGCAGGGTCTCGAAGCGGTTGCCGTCCTGCTGCTGCAGCTCGGCATAGCCATCCAACAACGGCGTGCCGGCGAACAGCAGCTGGATGTCGCCGAGATCGCGCGCCAGCAGCACAAAGCCCAGCAGACGATTGTCATCAGGGTGACGCACGGGGGCGGAAAAGCGCAGGCTCAAACGCTCCACCGTCATGGCGTCGGTGCTGTCGGGTCGTTCCCGCAAGGCGTCGATCAGCTTGCGCTGGGTGGTGCTCAGGCTGCCGGGAATGGGGCTGCGGCCCGCCGCCTGGTCTTCGCTGAGGATCTGGATTTCGTGGAGTTCTGGGTAGAAGCCGCGCAGGGTGGCGACGAGATTCTGACGCTCCGTGTCCGACCCTTGGGCAAGGGCCTGCACGGTGAGAGGGGAATGGGCGATGGCGCGCGCCTCGCCGCGCAGGCGGATGGGCAGGCTTTGCAGCTGCGCTGAAAGCACCGCCCCGGCGTAGGCGGGCGGTTGGTTGCGCACGAAGTGTTGATGCAGGGCGACCGCCGCGTGCAGCAGAAATCCCGCCGCCGAGGCGGCCAGGGCCAGCACAAAAAAACCCACCAGAAACAGGCGGGCGATGGAGGGTTTCATGTCGCTTCCCGCTCCTTACGCCTCTCCGGTTCATGGACCGGAGTGTGTCATCCCGACGCCCGGGGCTTGACGCCCCCTCTCGCCGGTGTCTCCTTGCGGCCTACGAAGCAGCTTCCATGCCAGCGTGGCGAGGCCGACTCGCTGTGATTTCAGTGCTTACCCGTGCTGCCGAAGCCGCCACTGCCCCGGTGGCTGGCCTCGAAGGCTTCCACGATGTTGAAGCTCACACGTGCCACCGGCACGATGACGAGTTGGGCAATTCGCTCCAGGGGTTGCAGCTCAAATGGCTCGCGTCCCCGATTCCAGCAGGAGACAAAGAGCTGCCCTTGGTAGTCGGAATCGATGAGGCCCACCAGATTGCCCAGGACGATGCCATGCTTGTGGCCGAGGCCCGAGCGGGGCAGGATCATCCCGGCATAACCCGGATCGCCGATGTGGATGGCAAGCCCCGTGGGAATCAGCTCCGTGTCGCCGGGCTTCAGGGTGAGGGGCGCGTCGATGGCGGCGCGCAGATCGAGCCCCGCGGAACCGGGTGTGGCATAGGCAGGCAAAAGATCCCGTACCCGCGGGTCGAGGATCATCAGGTCAATGCAGTCCATGGGGAGGCTATCTTTGCGGTCACCGCGGGCGCGGATGGCGTTTATTATGCCCGCTCGCAGGGACGGGTGGAACGGAGTCGACGCCGCTCAACGCACGGAATGCGTAGCGGCGTACAGGGTGGCGATGTGGCGGATGAGCTGGCGCGCGAGCGTCAGCTTGGGCCCGGGCGCGAGGGCGTGCACGCCATTGTCGTCGAACAGGGTGAGACGGGACTCGTCCCCGCCCACGGCCTCCGTGACCAGGTTGGCCGCGAGCAAGGGCAGATTCTTGCGTCGGCGTTTGAGTTCGGCGAATTCGTACAGATTCTCGCTTTCCGCGGCAAAACCCACGCAGAAGGGAGGATTGGCGCGACTGGTGACATTGGCCAGGATGTCCGGATTGGGCGCAAGCTCCAGGGTCAGGATGTGGGCGTCCTTCTTGATCTTCTGCTCGGAGGGGTTGAGCACGTAATAATCGGCTACCGCCGCCACGCTGATGAAGATGTCCGCTTCGCCCACCTCGGCGTTGACGGCATTGAGCATCTCCTGCGCGCTCACCACCGGGATCACGTGCGCCCCGCGCGGCGGTTTCAGGGCGGTGGGACCGGTGATCAGCGTCACCTTCGCCCCGGCTTCCAGGGCGGCGCGGGCTACCGCATAACCCATCTTGCCGGATGAGCGGTTGGTGATGCCACGCACCGCGTCGACGGCTTCCCAGGTGGGGCCGGCCGTGACCAGCACTCGCTTGCCCGCTAGCAGCTTGGGTTGGAAGAAAGCTTCCAGATCTTCCAACAGCTCTTCCGGCTCCAGCATGCGTCCCATGCCGGATTCTCCGCAGGCCTGTTCGCCTGCCGCCGGCCCCAGCACCACGATGCCGTCTTCCCGGATTCGTTCCAGATTGCGCTGGGTGGCGGGGTTATCCCACATTTGCCGGTTCATCGCCGGCGCCACCAGGAGCGGACATTGCCGTGCCAGACACAGGGTGGAAAGCAAATCGTCGGCCCGCCCTTGCGCCAGCTTGGCCAGGAAATCGGCGCTGGCGGGCGCGATCAGGCAAGCATCGGTAGCGCGGGTGAATTCGATGTGGGCCATGCCGTGGTCGATACGCGCGTCCCACAGGCTGGTGAATACGGGCTTCCCCGATAGGGCCTGCAGCGTCACGGGCGTGATGAACTGGGTGGCGGCCTCGGTCATCACCACCTGCACGTCCATGTGCTGCCGGCGCATGAGCCGGACCAGCTCCGCGGCCTTGTAGGCCGCGATGCCGCCGGTCACCCCCAGCAATATGCGTTTGCCATCGAAATCGGACATAATCCCTTCATTCTACCGGTAAGCGCGAGGATCCTGCCATGGCGATCACGGACTGGCCCGTTTCGGAACGGCCGCGGGAGCGGCTCATCAGGCAGGGCGCACACGCCCTCTCCGATGCGGAACTGCTGGCCATCTTCCTGCGCACTGGCGTGACTGGCAAGAGCGCCGTGGATTTGGCGCGGGAGCTCATTGCCCGGTTTGGTAGCCTCAATCGCCTGTTCGGCGCGAGCTTGGAGGCGTTTTGCAGCGTGCCCGGCATGGGCCCTGCCAAATATGCGCAGATGCAGGCGGTGCTGGAAATGGCGCGCCGGGCGCTGGCCGAATCCGCGCAGCATGACGACGCCCTGTGTTCGCCCCAGGCGGTGCGCGACTACCTGCGGCTGCGCCTGGGGCCGCGGGAACACGAGGTGTTCGCGGTGCTGTTCCTCGATGCGCAAAACCGCGTGATTGCCTTCGAGGAACTGTTTCGTGGCACCCTCAAGGAAACGAGCGTCTATCCGCGCGAGGTGGTCAAGCGGGCGCTCCACCACAACGCCGCGGCCGTGATCTTGGCTCACAACCACCCGTCCGGTGTGGCCGAGCCCAGCCAGGCCGACCAGGCACTCACCCGGGCGCTCAAAGAAGCACTCGCCCTGGTGGACGTGCGCGTGCTGGACCACTTCGTCGTCGCAGCCGGCGGCGGTGTGTCTTTCGCGCAGCGAGGACTGCTCTAGCCCGCGGGGCCTGTTTGCCTGGCGCTGACGTGACGATTTCCCTCGTCGTTCGGGGCCGCGGGCGGTTCTTCCCAGGGCCTCGCGCAAGGGGTTTGCGCCCCGATTCGGGCCGCGAGCCGTTAGCGCACCACTCGGTCGATCACGAGCGTCACATCCTTCGCGCCGGGCTTGACGGGAGCGGTGCTGCCTTCCAGATCGCCCGCCTGGGGGGTGGCACTGCCGCTCTTGCTCACGCGGGCGCCGATGATCACTTGGTCGAATTGGGACAGCTTCATCTGCGGCGCCATGGCGAGCGTGTCGTCCAGGTTGAAGCGCGCGGGCAGGTCCCGCGCCGATAGCCGCAGCACCGCCAGGGGCATGCGTGGGCCCCGGGCGGCACGTGCGAAGACGAAGACGGTGTCCTCGGGCGCGACTTTGCCGCGCAAGGCATCGGCCAGTCGCACCGTACCCGAAATGCTGACCGGGCCGGGCGAGGGCGTTTCCTGCTCGGGCACGCCCAGCTCGGCGAGATTCCGGCGCACCAGGCTCGCATCCTCGGAATCGGCGGGCAGCCGGGCTAGCAGGCGGGTCCAGTGGCGGGCGGCGGTCTTGCGATCGCCTGCCTCCAGGGCGGCGTAGCCGGCCAGGTAGAGGGCCTTGCCGTTGTCGGGGTCCAGGTTCAGGGCGCGGGCGATGAGTTCCGCGGGCTTACCTGCTAGGCGCTGGCCCTGGGCCATGGCCAGGGCATCGGCGTAATCCGCGAGCACCTGGGCATCCTGAGGCAGCAGGCGCGCCGCGTGATCGAGGGCGGCGGCGGCTTCCGGGAAGCGTTCCAGCGCCATGTAAGCCTTGCCCAGCATGCGCCAGCCGGTGGCGTCGTCCGGCTTCTCGGCCAGATGCTTCTCGAGCGCGGGCAGCAGGGTCTCCACTTGTTGCTCAGGCGACAAGCCAGCCAGGCGCGGCGCCGTGATGGCGGCTGGATTGCCCAGCTGCCAGTACAGTACCGCGGCGAGCAGGGGAATGGCCACCGCCACCAGTAGCGCCGGCCAGCGGGCAATAGGTGCCCGAGGCGCGGGCTGCGCGCCGGCCACGTCTTGCAGCAGGCGGCGTTCCAGTTCGTGTTTCGCCGCTTCGAACTGGGACTGGGAGAGGGTGCCGGCATCCAGGTCGGCTTGCAGTTCCGCCAGCTGATCCTGATACACTGCCACGTTGACGCCATCGTGGGGCCGCACCATGGGCCGGCTGCGGCCGCGGGCGAGGGGCAGGACGACGAACAAAACGGCGGCGAGGGTGAGGGTCGCCGCCGCGACGACGAAAGCGCTCATGATCGGGGCTCTTCGGGACGTTGGCCGAGCAGGGCTTCGACGCGTGCCTGTTCCTCCGGCGAGAGGGGCGCATCGGGTAAGCTTTTGCGGCGGCGCGCAAGGAAATAGAGAAAGCCGGCGATGGCCAGGCCAGCGAGCAGAAAGGGGCCAAACCAGAGCAGCCAGGTCGTGGATTTCAGCGGCGGCCGGTAGAGCACGAAATCACCATAACGGTCCGTGAGATAGCGCGTGATTTCCGCGTCGGACTTACCCTGACGCATCATCTCGCGAATCTCCCGGCGCAGGTCCGCGGCGAGATCGGCCTGAGAGTCGGCCAGGCTTTCGTTCTGGCAGACGAGGCAACGCAGCTCCTTGGCGAGCCGGTTGAGTCGCGCCTCGAGTGCGGGATCCTGCGCCACCGGCACGGCTTCCTTGGCGTTTAGGGGTGTCAACAACAGGGCGAGCCAGAGGGAAAGCAACACGCGCTTCATTTGGACAGTTCCGCTACCAGGGGCAAGATCTTGGTGTCAAGCACCTCCGGCGTCACCGGTCCGATGTGCTTCATGCGGATGATGCCCGCGCGGTCGATGACGTAGGTCTCAGGCACGCCATACACGCCATAGTCGATGCCTACGCGTCCGTCGGCATCGGACACCGACAGATGGTAGGGATTGCCGAAGCGCTCAAGCCAGGCAAGGGCGGCGGGGCGCTGATCCTTGTAGTTAAGGCCGATCAAGGGCACGTCGCGGCGCTTCGCCAGCTCCACCAGCACCGGATGCTCCTCCCGGCAGGAGACACACCAGGATGCCCACACATTGAGCAGCCACACCTGGCCGCGCATGTCGCTAGGGGAGAAGATTTTCTCGGGCGCATCCAGGCGCGGCAGATGGAAGGTCGGCGCCGGCTTGCCCACCAGCGGGGAAGGCACTTCGCGGGGATCGCGCGACAGGCCCTTCCAGAGAAAGCCTACCAACACCAAGAAAATGAAAAGCGGAACGAGAAAGCGCGCCCTCACGCCGTGCCCCCCACAAGTGCCGCTCCAGCCGGTTGGGCAAGCGCTCGCCTGGCAAGGCGATAACGCCGGTCGGATAGGGCGAGCAGCCCACCCAGCGCCATGAGCGCGCAGCCGCCCCAGATCCAGCTCACGAAGGGCTTGTAGTAAATGCGGACCGCCCATGCCCCATCTGGCAAGGGCTCACCCAGGGAGACATAGAGATCACGCGTGAAGCCATTGTCGATGGCCGCCTCCGTCATGGGCATGCGCGAGGCATTGTAAACCCGCTTCTCGGGGCGCAGCAGGGCGATGGTGCGCCCTTCGCGGCTCACTTCCACCAGACCCTGATGGGCCTGATAGTTGGGTCCGCTGCGCTCGCGAATGCCATGGAAGGTGAAGGTGTAGCCCGCCACTGTGGTGCGGTCACCGACGCCCATTTTCATGTCGCGCTCGATCTCGAAGCCCTTGACGATGGTGACACCGACGATGAACACACCCACACCCAAATGGGCAAGATGCATGCCCCAGAAGGCGCGCGGCGGCTTGTTCTTCGCGCCACGCAGACGGTGCCATACCGCCAGCACGACGCTGGCGAACACCCAGAACGCGAGCAGGAAGCCCAAGCCAATGAGCGGCGTCCACTTGCCCAGTGCCAGGGGCAGTAGCAGGGTGCTGGCGACGGCGACCGCCAGCGCCCATTTCAGGCGCGTGGCGAGATCCGGCAGCGCCTGTTCCTTCCAGCGGACGATGGGCCCCACGCCCATCAGAAACACGACGGGGGCCATTAGCGGCACGAACACGGCGTCGAAATAGGGTGGGCCCACCGAGATCTTGCCCAAACCCAGGGCGTCGATGAACAGAGGATAGAGGGTGCCCAACAGCACTGCACCAGCGGCGACCAGCAACAGCACGTTGTTGGCCAATAGCAGCGTTTCCCGCGACAGCAGGGCGAATTTTCCGCCCACGCCCACGCGCGGCGCGCGCCAGGCGAACAGTGCAAGCGAGATGCCGATCACCACGGCGAGGAAGACCAGGATGAACACGCCGCGACGCGGATCCGTGGCGAAAGCATGGACCGAGGTGAGCACGCCCGAGCGCACCAGGAAGGTCCCCAGCAGGGAGAGCGAGAAGGTGAGGATGGCCAGCAACACTGTCCAACCTTTGAAGGCGCCGCGCTTTTCCGTCACCGCCAGAGAGTGGATGAGCGCGGTGCCCACCAGCCAAGGCATGAAAGACGCGTTTTCCACGGGATCCCAGAACCACCAGCCGCCCCAACCCAGCTCGTAGTAGGCCCAGCCACTGCCTAGCGCGATGCCCACAGTGAGGAACATCCACGCCGCCGTGGTCCAGGGCCGGGACCAGCGGGCCCAGGCCGCATCCAACCGTCCCGAGAGCAGGGCCGCCAAGGCGAAGGCGAAGGCGATGGAGAAGCCCACATAGCCCATGTAAAGCATGGGTGGGTGAAACACCATGCCCGGGTCCTGCAGCAGGGGATTCAGGTCACGGCCTTCCAGAGGCGCGGGGAGGAGCCGCTCGAAGGGATTGGACACCAAGAGGATGAACAGCAGAAAACCCGCACCGATAAAGCCCATCACGCCCAGCACGCGCGCCACCAGATCATCCGGCAGATGACGGGAGAACGCCGTCACCGCCAGGGCCCACAGGGTGAGCATGAAGCTCCACAGCAGCATGGAACCTTCATGCCCACCCCATACCGCGGCGAAGCGGTAGTGCACAGGTAGCTGGGTGTTGGAATTGGCCGCCACGTACTGCACCGAGAAATCGTTGGTGAGGAAGGCGTAGGCGAGACAGCCGAAGGCGAAGGCGACGAAGACGAATTGCCCCACCGCGGTGGGGCGGGCCAGAGCCATCAGGTTGGGCACGTTGCGCGCGGCGCCGACGAAGGGCAGGGTGGCCTGCACCAGCGCCAGCAACAAGGCGAGGATGAGCGAAAAATGACCGAGTTCGGGAATCATGGGTGGCCTCGGGATGGGAGCCTAGTGGCTCAGGGTTTTGGCGGTTGCGATTTTGTTTTTCATGACGCGTGAGGAAACGCTCGGGAGGGGCGCCTATTGGCTCAGGGTTTTGGCGGCCTGGGCGGCGGCCTTGCGCGCTTCCTCCAGGGAGTGGGCGGCTTCAGGCGGCATGTAGTTTTCGTCGTGCTTGGCCAGCACCTGATCGGCGACGAACCGACCGTCTGCGCCCAGCTTCCCCTGCACCACCGCACCTTTTCCCTCTTTGAACAGGTCGGGGAGAATGCCCTTGTAGCTCACGGGCAAGCGGTTTAGCCGATCGGTGATGACGAAATGCACGGTGAGACCGTCCGCATCGCGCCGCAGACTCCCTTCCTCCACCATGCCGCCGATGCGGAAGGTGCGGTCCACCGGCGCTTCCCTATTGGCCACCTGGGTGGGCGTGAAGAAGAACACAAGATTGCTTTGGAATGCATTGAGCACCAGCGCGGTGGCCAACCCCACTATGGCGAGGCCACCGGCGATCAGGGCCAGTTTCTTATGTCGGGGTTTCATTGCCATCCTGATTGCCGAGTCTGTGCATCTGATTCAGCGTCTTGAGCAAAGTTCTGCGCCGGTGGGCGAGCAGCAAACATTCGCCCACCACGCAGAGCAGGGTGACGGCGTAGCTACCCCACACGTAGAAGGCGTAGCCGCCCATGTGCCAAAAAGCGGACCAGCTTCCCCAGTTCATGGCTTGCGCTCCAGCATTTCCTGAACCCAGGTGGTGTGCTTTTCGCGTTCGAGGATGATGAGGCGGACCCGCGACAGAGCCGCGGCGATGGAGTACATCCAGGCGGCCAGCGCCATGAGCAGCATGCCAAGCAGCATCGTCATGGCCATGCTCGGGGCGCGCGTGAGGCTGACGGAAGCGCCCTGATGCAGCGTGTTCCACCATTGTACCGAAAAATAAATGATGGGCACGTTGACTACGCCCACTAGCGCCAGTATGGCGCCGGCCTTGTCGGCCCGGCGCGGATCGTCGATAGCGGCGGTGAGCGAAAGGTAACCAATATAGAGAAATAGCAGGATGAGCTCCGAAGTAAGCCGTGCATCCCAAACCCACCAGGTGCCCCAGGTCGGCTTGCCCCACAACGCGCCCGTCCACAGGGCGACGAAAGTCAACATGGCACCGGTGGGGGCGAGGGCCTGAGCCATCATCGAGGACAGCCGCGTGTTGAAGGCGAGGCCGATGCCAGCCCAGAACGCCATAACCAGATAAATGAACATGGACATCCACGCGGCGGGCACATGGATGAAGATGATGCGATAGGCCTCGCCCTGGGTGGCATCGGTGGGGGCGACAAAAAAAGACACGTAAAGCCCAGCTACGCAAAAGAGGGCAGCGAGCGTGTAAAAGAGGGGAATGAGTTTGCCGGCCAAGGGATAGAAAGTCGCCGGCGAGGAATACTTGAACCAGTTGATACCCATCATTCCATCGCGATCTTGAGCGCTGAGGCCGCGACGAAGGGCGTGGCCAACAGCGCAAGGAGAAGGAAGGCGCCCAGCAGGGAGAGATGCCCCTGCGGACTCATGCCGATCATGCTGCTTTCCACGGCGCCGGCGCCGAAAATCAAAACTGGAATGTACAGCGGCAGCACCAACAGCGACAACAGTACCCCGCCGCCGCGCAGGCCCAGGGTGAGCGCGGCACCAATGGCCCCGATCAACGAAAGTACCGGCGTACCCAGGACGAGAGAGATCACCAGTATGCCCAAGGCATGGCCCGGGAGATCGAACTGCAGTCCCAGCACCGGCGCCATCAAGGCCAGCGGCAGACCGGACACCATCCAGTGTGCGAGCACCTTCGCCAGTACGATCAGCGCCAATGGCACCGGCGCCAGCGCCATCTGTTCCAGGGTGCCGTCCTGATGATCGGCGGCGAACAGCCGATTGAGGGACAGCATGGCCGCCAGTAGGGCGGCCACCCAGACCACCCCCGGCGCGATCAGCCGTAAGGTGCTCCGTTCCGGTCCCACGCCCAGTGGGAACAGGCTCACCACGATGACGAAGAAGAACAGGCTGGTGAGCACGTCAGCGCGCCGGCGGTAGGCCAGCAGCAAATCGCGGCGCAGCATGGTCCAGAAAATGTTCATGGCGCACAAAGCTCCAGGCGGCGTGGCGTCACGCCGTTGACCTCGATGGGTTGGTGGGTGGTGAGCACCACCAGCCCGCCCGCGGCCAGATGGGCGGCGAGCCGGCCCTGGATTAATTCCACCGCGCGCGCATCCAGTGCAGTGACCGGTTCATCCAGGATCCACAGGGGGGCGCGTGTCACCAACAGTCGCGCCAGGGCCACGCGCCGACGCTGCCCCTGGGAGAGTAGCTTGGCTGGCAAATCCTCGCGTCCGGCAAGCCCCATGTGGGCGAGCGCGGCACGCGCCGCCTCTTCGCCGAGGGCTTGGCCTGCGAGCCGGCTAGTGATGAGGAGGTTCTCGAGGGCGGTGAGGTCATCTTTGACCCCGTTGTGATGCCCGAGATAGAAAAGCTGGCTCAAGAAATCCTCGCCCAGGCTGCGCACCGATTTGCCTTGCCAGCGCACTTCCCCTGTCGCCGGCGGCGTCAGGCCGCACAGGATACGCAACAGGCTGGTCTTGCCCGCTCCATTGGGGCCTGCCACCAGCAGCAACTCACCCGGCCCCAGGGCGAAACTTAGGCCGGAGAACAGCTTGCGGCTGCCGCGTTCGCAGGCGAGATCGAGTGCTTCCAGCATGATCGGGAGGACAAAAGCGACGGACGATACCGGCTCTTGAGGGAATTTGCAAACTTCTGTATAGTTACGACTTTTTCAGCCGAGTAAGGGATTTGTCATGGCGCGCGTATGTAAAGTCACGGGCAAGGGGCCGATGGTCGGGAACAACGTCTCCCATGCCAACAACAAAACCAAGCGGCGCTTCCTGCCCAACCTGCAATACCGCAAATTCTGGGTCGAGAGCGAAAACCGCTGGGTGCGCATGCGAGTGACCAATGCCGCCCTGCGTACCATCGACAAGAAAGGCATCGACATTGTCCTCGCCGAATTGCGTGCGAAGGGCGAGCACATCTAAGGACTGAATCATGGCGAAAGGCGGACGGGAAAAAATCAAGCTGGAGTCCACGGCGGGCACCGGCCATTTCTATACCACCACCAAGAACAAGCGCACCACGCCGGACAAGCTGGAATTCAAGAAATACGATCCGGTGGCGCGCAAACACGTTTTGTACAAGGAAACCAAGCTCAAGTAAGCGGCGACCCCGCAGCACACCAACCCGCCCGGCGCTCCGCCCGGCGGGTTTTTTGTTGCTTAAGCCAAGGCTGGCGCGATCAAGCGCGTACCATGAAAAAAGGCCAACCACCGGTTGGCCTCCTCGGGGCGCGCACGCCTTACGCGTAGGCGCGCAGGCGGCGGGCGAACTGTTGCAGAGCCTCGATGCCACTGGCTTCTGCGCGCTGACACCATTCCTCCAGCCGCTTCAACAACTCTTCCTGGCTGGCGGTGGAACGGGCCCAGATGGCTGCCAGTTCCTTGCGCATGGAGTAGATAGTGGCCAGCACGCGGCTGGAATGGAGCGCCTGCTCCAGGGACGCACGTTCCGGGGCCGGCAGCGCACCCTCGTCCAGATGCAACCATTTGCGGAAGGTTTGCACATCGAGGTGCGGCAGGTGGAGCTTGGCAATCTCCTCGCGCACAATCGCTTTCACGCTCTTGACGTAACGCGCCATCACTTCGTAACGGTGGGTGATCACCGCCTGCAAGGTTGCTGCATCGGGTGTGGTCTTGCTGGGAATGATGCGCGGCTTGCCTGCCACCTTCTTCACCCGCGCCAGCCCCAGCATTTCCAGGATGCGGATGTAGAGCCAGCCGATGTCGAACTCCCACCACTTGGCCGACAGCTTGGCGGAGGTGGGATAGGCGTGGTGATTGTTGTGCAGCTCCTCGCCACCGATGATGATGCCCCAGGGCACGATGTTGGTGGCGGCGTCGTCCGACGAGAAGTTACGATAGCCCCAGTAGTGGCCGATGCCATTGATCACGCCAGCAGCGGTGAAGGGAATCCAGGCCATCTGCACCGCCCACATGGTCAGGCCGATGGGGCCGAACAGTACGAGGTCGATGACCAGCATGATGCCGATACCGAGCACCGTGTGTTTGGAGTAGAGGTTGCGCTCGATCCAGTCATCCGGCGTCCCCTTGCCGTATTTTTCCAGCGTCTCGCGGTTCTTCGCTTCCTTGCGATAGAGTTCGGCGCCTTGCCACAGCACTTTCTTGATGCCGAGGATCTGCGGGCTGTGGGGGTCGTCGACTGTCTCACACATCGCGTGGTGCTTGCGGTGGATGGCAGCCCATTCCTTGGTGACCATGCCGGTGGTCAGCCACAGCCAGAAGCGGAAGAAATGACTGGCGATGGGGTGCAGATCCAGCGCGCGGTGCGCCTGATGGCGATGCAGGAAAATGGTGACGGAAGCGATGGTGATGTGGGTGAGCACCAGAGTGACTACCACATAGCCCCACCAGGGCATTGAAATCAAGCCAGAAAACATAAACGCTGGATCCTTGCAGATGAATGAGGTTTCGATTCTACCCGATCGTTTTCAAAAGACAATAACATCCTGTTACGACGGGTTGAGGATGCGAACATCGCGGTGGGGATAGGGAATTTCAATCCCCTCGGCCTGGAATCTTTTCCAGATCCCTAAATTAAGTTCGGAGCGCAGGTTGAGCTGGCCCTCTTCCGGATCCCCGATCCATACCACCAGTTCGAGGTTGATGCCATTGTCGGCGAATTCTCGCAGGAAGGCCGCCGGTTCCCGGTGCGCGAGCACGCGCGGGTGGGCACGCGCCACCTCGATCATGATGGCCATGGCCTTTTCCACGTCGCTGCCATAGCCCACTTGCACCGGCAGGTTCATGCGCTGTTCCCGGTCGCTGAACGAGTGGTTTACCACCACCGAGGAAACGAGAGTCTCATTGGGGATCAGTGCTTCGGTGCCGTCTCTGGCACGCAGCACCGTGTAACGGGTGCTGATCTGGGTTACCTGACCATAGAGGTTGTTGATGGTGAGCAGGTCGCCGATGCGCACCGACCGGTCGAGCAGGATGATGAAACCGCTTATGTAGTTGGCGGCGATCTTTTGCAGGCCGAAGCCCAGGCCCACGCCGAGGGCGCCGCCGAAGACGGAGAGGAAGGTGATATCGATGCCGGCAAGCGGCAGGGCGATGATGACCGCGAACAAGACCAGCAGCGCCCGTACCAGTTTGGCGAACACGAGACGCAGACTGGGATCCAGGTCCTTGCTGCGCATCAGGCGGTTTGCGAGCAAGCGGCCAATATAGAGGGCGAACAGCAGGGCGACCGCCATCGAGAGCAGGCCCTGCAGCACCAACAGCAGCGATACCCGCTGATGGCCGATGGCAAAACCGATTTCATCCAGCGCCTGCAACACTTCCTGCTGCAGGCCGGTGAGGTGCAGTCCCAGGCCGACAAGCACCGTCCAGGTGACGATATGTTCCACCAGTCTCAGTACGCCGCTGGGCATGAACACGTAGCGTAGGAGCTGGGAAGCCACGCGCAGGACGGTGAGCGCGAGCAGCAACGGAATTGCCAAGTTGATTAGGCTGGGCGCGAACCACGCTTTCAGCACGGCCTTGGCCGGCAGCAGGAGCAGCAGCGCGAGCAAGGGCGGGAAGGCATAGCGCAGCCCGTGCAGCGAGGGTTTGCTGGGATCCGGAAGGGGCATGCGCTGCGTGAGACGTTTGCCCAGCAACCAGGCCAGACCCACGGCAAGCCCAATCACGGCGAGCTGCCAAAGCATGGCGGGCTTATCGAGGTCGGCGGCCGCTTCCAGCAACAGGTTGTGTACGGATTCGGTGCGGATCATGACTCGGTCGAGGCGTAATGGAAGCGAAGCTCAACGCCGATAGGGGCGTGCATGTTGGCGGTGACGCTGCCAGTTGGCAGCGTAGGCATCGGCCAGGGGCGGATTGCCGCGTAGAACGAGCACGTTCTCCGCGTTCTTGAACTGCCCGGCATAGGTGAAATTCATGGAGCCGGTGATCACGGCGGCAGCCTGGGTGCCCGCATCGATCACCATCACCTTGCTATGGGCGGCGCTGTGCTGATCGTCCAGCCATACCGGGATCCCCGCTTCAGCCAGCAAGGGGATGCGGCTGTTTTCCAGCTTGGTCGTCTGCTCTGCATCGGCCACGACTTGCACGTCCACGCCGCGCCGCTTTGCCTCGATCAGAGCGAAAGCGATCTCGTTGCTGGTGAAGCTAAAGGCCTGGACGCGAATGGTGCGCCGCGCGGCGCGAATGGCTTCGACCATGAGATGGATGGCGTTGTCCTCCGGGGTGAAGGCCAGCTCGATCACGCCTCTGGCAGGAAATTGCTGCGCGCCGTCGCTGGCGGAGGCGAAGGCGATCGTCGCCAAAAGCAAAAGGGCGAAGAAGAAGCGGTGCGCGCGCGGCCTCATGGCGTGCGCTCCAGCACGGCGGCGAAGAAACCGTCGGTCGCATGGAGCGCCGGCGATAATTCGAGATAGGCCCCGGTGTCGAGCGCGATGTGCTGGCGCGCCAGCACTTGGTTGGCGGGTATGAGCTGGAACTCGGGATGTTGTGCAAGAAAGTTTTCCACGATGGATTCGTTTTCCTCCGGCAGGATACTGCAGGTGGCATAGACCAGCCGCCCAGCCGGCTTGAGCAGGCGGCTGGCGGCGGCGAGGATGCGCGCCTGCTTGGCAGTGAGCTCGGCGACACTGTCCGGTGTCTGGCGCCATTTCAGATCCGGGTTGCGACGCAGCGTGCCAAGACCGCTGCAGGGCGCATCCACCAGGACACGATCGAACTTGCCCGTGAGGCGCTTGAGGCGTGCGTCTCGTTCATCGGTAATGAGTTGGGGATACACATTGGACAGGCCCGAGCGCGCCAGCCGCGGTCTGAGTTTGGCAAGTCGCGCCGCCGACACATCGAAGGCATACAGTCGGCCCTGAGAGTGCATTAGTGCGCCCAGCAAAAGCGTCTTGCCGCCCGCGCCCGCGCAGAAATCGGCTACCCGCTCGTGGCGCGTGGGCGCCAGCAGAAAACCGGTGAGCTGGCTGCCTTCGTCCTGTACCTCGATCACGCCCGCCGTGAACAGGGGGTGATGCTGGATCGCCGGTTTGCCGACTAGACGCAGGCCGACGGGGGAGAATGGTGTGGGCGTGACGGCCAAGCCCTGCGCGGCCAGCCGTGCCCGCACGTCCTCCCGGCTGGCCTTGAGGGTGTTGACGCGCAAATCCAACGGCGCGGGCTGCTGCATGGCGCGCCCCAAGGCCAGGATCGTGGCCTCGTCCAGCACGGTGCGCAGGCGTTCTACCACCCAGTCCGGCAGGTCCGCACGCACCGCAAGCGGCGCCTGCTCGCTAGATCCGGCCCGCATGGCGGCCACCTGCTCGGCTTCCCCTGCGTTGAGCAAGGGTGCCAGACCCCGCAGGCTCATGCCCTGGATGCGGTGAAAATAGGCCAGCAAAAGCGGCCGCGGCGCGCGCGACCCAGACATGTACTCCAGAAAGCGCAGATGGCGCAGGATGCCGAACACCGTTTCGGCGATGACGTGGCGATCGCGTGCACCCAGGCCGGGATGGGTGCGAAAGTAGCGGGAGAGCAGTACATCCGCCGGCTGGGTGAAGGCCAGGACCTCGGCGAGCAGCATCGCCACGTGTGCGAGCTGGCCCGGTGTCGGCCGCTTGGCTTCGTCGGATGCGACCTCCCGCGCATGGGGCGCGCCGCGACGGGAAGAGGCTCGACGTAGAGTCACGCTGCCTCCGCCGTGGTCCCGCTGCTCCATTCCCTGAGCAGGCTAAAGCTCACCGCGAGTAGCGTGGGACCGAGGAACACACCGAGGAATCCGAAGGCAGCGATGCCGCCCAGCACCCCGAACAGCACCAGGATGAAAGGCATGTCCGCACCTTGGCTGATGAGATAGGGTTTGAGGAAATTGTCGATGCTGGAGACCACCAGCGCGCCCCATAAGGCGAGGAACACTGCCATGCCTGTTTCCCCCTGCACGTAGAGCCAAATGGCGGCGGGAATCCATACCAGCGGCGGCCCCATGGGCACGATCGACAAGAAAAAAGTCAGCAATCCCAACAGCAATGCCCCCGGCACGCCGGCGATGAGAAAGCCCAGGCCCGCGAGAATCCCCTGGGCCAAGGCCGTGCCCAGGATGCCATAGACCACGCCCTTGATGGTGCTGCCCGCAAGGCGCAGCAGAAGTAGCCCCTTGTCTCCCGCCACGCGGTGCACGGCGGTGGCGAGCCGGGTGGCGAGGCTGACGCCATCGCGGTAGATGAAGAAGGCCACGATAAGGGCTAGCACCAGCATGATCACGCCGTGCATCAACGTGAATCCTTGTTGCAACACCCAGCGGGATACGCTGGGCAGGCTTGCGCGCGCCTGCTGGATCAGGGAATCCGGCTGGTCCACCGCGCGTTGCCAGAATTCAGCCATGCTGCCGCCTAGCACGGGAAAATTGGCCAGCCACGCAGGCGGGCTGGCGGGCAGATGGGTGAGGCTGTCCTGCAGGGTGCTAGAAAGACGGCTGACATTGTCGGCGAGGCTTGCCCCTACCACGAAAAAGGGGAGGACCAGCAACACAGCCACCGCCAGACACATGAGCGTGGCGGCCAGATTGCGCCGCTGTCCCAGCAGCACGCTTGTACGTTCGAACACGGGCCAAGTGGCATAGCACAGGATGGAGGCCCACAGGAGCGCGGAAAGGAAGGGTAGCAGCACCAGAGAAGTGCCCAGGGCGAGCAGCACGACGGCGGCGGCGAGAACCAGGCGCTCGACGGGCAGGCGTGGGGAGGCGGGAGCAGACATGGCAATGGGTCTAGGCGAAAACAGGCTATTGTAACGGCGAACGGTGGCACGCGCAGGTCATGGCGCGGCTGATAGCCGGGCTGCCGGCGGCGTGCTACCCTTGCCGCCGCTTTGGGTAGAGGAGGGGACGCATGGATGCGACCGGCAAGCGAGTGATGCGTGTGCTGACGGCTGGCTTGGTTTTGACCGCCCTGCTGTTCGCGGCCTATACCTGGGTGGTGCTAAACTGGAGCTATTCCACCGGCGAGCGCGTGGGGTATGTGCAGAAGTTCTCGCGCAAGGGTTGGCTGTGCAAGACCTGGGAAGGCGAAATGGCTCTGGTGTCCATGCCGGGCACGGTGGCAGAAAAGTTCTACTTCACCGTGCGCGACGCGGCGGTGGTCGCGCGCATCAACGCCACCGCCGGCAAGCGTGTCGCGCTGGCATATGAACAGCACGTGGGCATTCCCAGTCGCTGTTTCGGCGACACACAGTATTTCATCACCAGCGTGCGGGTGCTGGAAGCGCCCACTTTGCCAGGGGTGGTGCCTGCGCCGCGCTAGCGGCTCACTCGGCGCGGATTTCTTCCACGAGTTGCTCTGCCACCTCACCCTTGCGGTCGATGAAGCGCAGCTTCACCGGCAGCCAGCGGTAGTCCTTGGCCAACCACAGCTCCAGGCCATCCTCGCCCGGGGCCTGGATGCGTTCCAACCGTTCGGTGGCGAGCACGCCCAGCGGTGTTTCCAGCGTCTCTTCTCCTGCCACGCGATAGCGGTAGTGATCGAACTTGCGGCCATTGGTGACCGCCAGCTCCAGCACACCCGTGTGGGGCGCCGTGTAGGCAAGCTGGTAGAGGATGGAGAGCACGTCCTGGGTGCCTGACGGGAGCGATACCGTCTTCTCCTCCCCGGGAGGACCGAAACGCAGGGTGCCAGCGCCCCAGTCGAAGCTGGCGGACTCGGTGCGCTTTTCAGACTGGCCGCGCTGGATCCAGAATGAAAGAGGCTTGAGGCCTTGCGGCGTGAGCTCGCCCCGACTCACCTGGATCAGTGTGCCCGGCACGAACAGGGAGAATAATCCCGTAGCCTGCGCCAGGCTGGTGACGGTGTACTGGCCATCGCGCGCTTCCCAGTCGTGGGTCATGCGCCCCACCACGAGGCCCTGCGTCCCCTTGATGAGGCGGTAGGCGATGCGGA
This sequence comes from Thiobacter sp. AK1, assembly GCF_039822265.1. Lineage (NCBI taxonomy): Bacteria > Pseudomonadati > Pseudomonadota > Betaproteobacteria > Burkholderiales > Thiobacteraceae > Thiobacter > Thiobacter aerophilus. Next base: position 131,375 of record NZ_JBAJEX010000005.1, on the reverse strand, counting down.
TGCGACCCGGCAGGGGTGGAGGCGGCGACTCGGCATTATCCTGCGGCTGGGGTTCCTTGGCCGCGGCCGCCTGCGCCGGCGCCGCATCCGGCGCGGGGGCGGCATCCGGCGCGGGGGCGAGTTCGGGCGGGGGCGCGATGGTATCCGGCGCCGTTTCGGCCGCTTCTTGCGGCAGCGCTTCGGGCGCGCTGCGTGGGGTGGCTGCGGCAGGCTTGCGGCGCGGCTTTGGATGGGGCGCGGCAGGCGGAGAAACCGGTTGCAGCCGCGCCACGAGAGGCGGTGGCGGGGCAAATGTCGGGACGGGGGGCGGCGGCGCGAACAGCACAGCCAGATGCAGCAGCAGGGAAAGACCCAGCGCCCAGAGCAGTCGGCGCACGTGCCCCATCACTCCGACGTCAGGCTGGTCAGTATCTGAGTCACGCGCGCGCCGTGGGCTTCTTCGAACACCACCTTCACCGGCAGCTGCAAGCCGTCCAGGGCGAGCCACACGTCCGTGCCGTCCTCGTCCGCTGTGCCCACGCGGCTAAAGCGCACGGTGCGGAAGGTGCCAGCGGGCGTGCTGAGCGTTTCCTCCCCCACGCGCCGGTACTGGTAGCGGCTGATGCTGCGCCCGTTGCTCATCTGGAACAGGAGCTCGGATGCATCCAGTTTGAGGTACATGAACTGGTACATGAGGCTTAACCGGTCCTGCAGACCGGCAGGAATCGGCAAGCTGTGGATCTCGCCATCGTGCTGGAAACGTGCCGTGCGCGTCTTCCAGTCGAAATCGGCGATGATCCGGCGCGCTTCGCGGCTGCCGCGGTGATGTTCGAAATGCAGGGGCTTGAGTCCCATGGAGGTCACCTGGCCCGTCGAGAGGAAACGGATGCTGTCCTGGCTTAACAGGCGGAAGACTCCGACCGCCCGGGTGACGCTCTCGATCGAATAACGTCCTTTGGCTTGGCTAAAAGTCTCCACCACCTCGGCCACTTCCTGGCCGTTGCGGCTTAGGCTGTAGTGGAGGGTAAGACGCGCGGGGGCGGCGTGAGCAACGGCACACAAAAACAACAGCGCGCCGAGCCAGCGGACCATGTCAGCTCCAGGGCACCAAGAGGGCCGCATCGGGGGCATCCACGCCGTGGACTTCTACCCGGCCTTCGGGGGTGAGATGGATGCGTCCTTCCAAAAACCAACGGATTACCTGCGGGTAGAGGCGATGTTCCTGCTCCAGCACACGGGCGGCTAAAACCTCCGGCGTGTCGTCTTCCCGCACCGGCACCGCGGCCTGAGCGATGATGGGGCCATGGTCCACCGTGGGTGTCACGAAGTGCACGGTGCAGCCGTGGATGCGCACGCCGGCGGCGAGCGCGCGGCGATGGGTGTCCAGACCCGGGAAAAGCGGCAGCAGGGACGGATGGATGTTGATCAGGCGGCCCTGGTAGTGGGTGACGAAAGCGGGAGTTAGCACCCGCATGAAACCAGCGAGCACCACCAGGTCGGGCGCGTATTCGTCGATGGTAGCTTGCAGCGCGCCGTCGAAATCCTCCCGTCGGGCATGTCCCCGGTGATCCACGACGCGGGTGACGATGTTCCGTTCGCGGGCGAACGCGAATCCGGCGGCACCCGGATTGTTGCTGATGACGGCGGCGATGCGCGCTGGCAGTCCCGCGTCGAGAATGGCGCGTAGATTGCTGCCGCGCCCGGAGATGAGGACGACCAGGGATTTCACCGCGCAGCGTTCACTGGATCACGGTCTGGGGCTCGCCCGGCTTGCGTGCGGCGATCCGGCCCAGCTCGAACACCGTCTCGCCAGCCTCTTCCAGGACGCGGCGTGCCGCTGGCGCGTCCTGGGGCGCCACCACCAGCACCATGCCGATGCCGCAATTGAAGGTGCGGTACATTTCCCGTTGTTCGACGTTGCCTGCTGCTTGCAGCCATTGGAAGATGGGCGGCATGCGCCAAGCATCGCGGTCGAGCACTGCCGTGAGGGAGCTGGCCAGGATGCGCGGGATGTTCTCCAGCAGGCCACCACCGGTGATGTGTGCCATCCCCTTCACCGGCACGCGGTCAAGTAAAGCGAGCACCGGCTTGACGTAGATGCGCGTGGGTGCAAGCAGGGTGTCGCCCAGGCTGCGTCCGTGGAAGTCCGCTGCAAGGTCGGCTCCCGTGGTTTGTAACAGCTTGCGAATCAGGGCATAGCCATTGGAGTGCGGACCGCTGGACGCCAGGCCGAGCACCGTGTCGCCCACCGCGATGTCACGCCCGGTGATGATGCGACTCTTTTCCACCGCGCCCACCGCGAAGCCCGCGAGATCATACTCGCCCGGCGGGTACATGCCTGGCATTTCCGCCGTCTCGCCGCCGATCAGGGCGCAACCGGCCAACTCGCAACCGCGGGCGATACCCTTGACCACCTCGGTGGCGGTGGCCACGTCCAGCTTGCCGCAGGCGAAATAGTCGAGGAAGAACAGGGGCTCCGCCCCTTGCACCAGGATGTCGTTGACACTCATGGCCACCAAGTCGATGCCCACCGTGTCGTGACGGTTCATCTGGAAGGCGAGTTTGAGCTTGGTGCCCACCCCGTCGGTGCCGGAGACCAGCACCGGCTCCCGGTACTTGCCCGTCAGTTCGAACAAGGCACCAAACCCACCGATGCCGGCCAATACCTCGGGACGCAGAGTCCGGCGTGCCAGTGGCTTGATGTTTTCCACCAGGGCATCACCGGCGTCGATGTCCACCCCGGCGTCGCGATAGCTCAAGGAACGGCTGGAATCGGAGGTGTTCAAGGTTGAGTTCCCGCGGACCGGTCGCTAAAGTGTAGCGTTTGCATGAAAGCCGGCATTCTACCGCAAAAGCCCTTCTTGCCATGAAACAGCTCGTACTCAAGCTGGCACCCCCGCCACCACCCACCCTGGAAAACTTCGTCGTGGGCGCCAACGCAGAGACCTTGGCAGGGGTGCGTGCGCTGCTTCAGGGCCGCGCCGGTGAACGTTTTCTCTATCTCTGGGGCGGGCGGGGTTGCGGCAAGAGTCACCTGGCGACGGGTTTCGTCCACGGGGCACGGGCGCTGGGCCTAAGCACCGCCTGGCTTACGCCAGGTCGTGATGCCCTCGATGTCCCAGCCTTGGCCGCCCACGATGCCGTGGTGGTGGAAGACGTGGAACGCTTCGATGATGCCGCCCAGGTGGCCCTGTTCGATCTCGTCAATCGCCTGCGCGAGGGGACGGGGCTCATGCTGGTGACCGGTTGCATGCCCCCCAGGCAGCTTAGCCTGCGTCCCGAGCTGGCGACGCGCCTGGGCCAAGGGCTCGTCTATCAGGTGCACGGCTTGTCGGATGCGGACAAGGAACAGGCGCTCATGGCGCACGCCCGCGCGCGTGGCTTCATTCTGGCACCGGAGGTGGCGGCCTATCTGCTGCGGAGCTGGCGCCGTGATCTGCCTTCCCTGATGGCCTTGCTGGATGCCCTGGACCGCCATTCCCTGGTGGTGAAGCGGCCCATTACTCTGCCCCTGGTGCGTGAGGTGCTCGGCGCCCTGACGAACGGAAAGAAGCCTTAAGGCGCAACTTCAGGCCTTGCCGGCGGCTGCCTGTTCGGCGGCGATTTCCGCGCGCACCTTGTCCATGTCCAAGGCCTTGGCCCCCTGCACCACTTGCTCCAGTGCCTGGGCAGGCAGCGCGCCTGCCTGGGAAAAGAGAATGATCTGCTCCCGGAACACCATCAGGGTCGGGATGGAGCGGATCTGGAAGTAACCCGCGAGCGCCTGCTCCTGCTCCGTGTTCACCTTGGCAAACACCACGTCCGGATATTTTTCCGAGACGGCTTCATAGACCGGGGCGAAGGATTTGCACGGCCCACACCAGGGTGCCCAGAAATCCACGATTACCAGATCGTTGTTGAGGACGGTTTGCTCGAAATTGTCTTTGGTCAGTTCCACGGTGGCCATGCTATGTGCTCCGGCGAAAAGGTTGAAAGGCTGCACGGTAGGACAGGAAAGCAGGCTTCCGGGCCGACCGGGTGCAATGGGGAATCTAAAGCGACTCCGAGCGCTGATTATCCCGCAAATTGGGGACCACGCCAAAGCATGGCTGGCGCGGACTCAAACGACGGCGGCTGCGGGCTTTAGGCCGTCTATGTCTTCCTGCTGTTGCAGCGCCCACATGTGGGCGTAGAGCCCATCGCGCTCCAGGAGTTCCCGATGGGTGCCGGATTCGACGATACGGCCATGATCCATCACCAGGATGCGGTCCGCATCCACCACGGTGGACAGTCGGTGGGCGATCACCAAGGTGGTGCGGTTCTCGGCAATGCGCTTGAGTTCGGCCTGGATGGCCTTTTCGGACTTGGAATCCAGCGCCGAGGTGGCTTCGTCGAAGATGAGGATCTTCGGGTTTTTCAGGACGGCGCGAGCGATGGCCACGCGCTGCTTCTCGCCGCCCGACAGCTTGAGTCCCCGCTCGCCGACCAGGGTGTCGTATTTGTCCGGCAGGCTCTCGATGAAGTCGTGGATGTGAGCCGCCCGCGCCGCGGCGATGACTTCCTCGCGGCTCGCATCGGGCCGGCCATAGGCGATGTTGTAGTAGATGGTGTCGTTGAACAGGACCGTGTCTTGGGGCACGATGCCAATGGCGGCACGCAGGCTTTTCTGAGTCACCTCTCGGATGTCTTGTCCATCGATCAGGATGCGCCCGCCGGTCACGTCGTAGAAGCGGAACAGCAGGCGTGACAGCGTGGACTTGCCCGCGCCACTGTGTCCAACCACGGCCATTGTCCTGCCGGGCGGCACCACGAAACTTACGTCGAACAGGATCTGGCGGCGGGGCTCGTAGGCGAAGTCCACGTGCTCGAAGCGGATCTCGCCGGCGTTGACCCGCAGGTCCGGTGCGCCCGGCTTGTCCTTGACTTCTGCGTTCACTTCCAGCAGGCCGAACATTTTTTCCATGTCGGCCAGCGAGTGCTTGATCTCGCGATAGACGAAGCCGAGGAAGTGCAGGGGCAGGTAAATCTGGATCATGTAGGCGTTGATGAGCACCAGATCGCCCAGGGTCATGGTTCCCGCGATCACGCTGCGGGCGGCGAGGAACATCAGGATGGTCACGCCGACCGCGATGATGAAGCTCTGGCCAGCATTGAGAGCGGCCAGCGACGTTTGGTTGCGCACCGCCGCCTTCTCCCACACCTGCAGGCTTTCGTCATAACGGCGCGTCTCGAACTGCTCGTTGCTGAAGTACTTTACCGTCTCGTAGTTAAGCAGGCTGTCGATGGCGCGAGTGTTGGCCTTGGAGTCCATGTCATTCATGGTGCGTCGGAACACCATGCGCCATTCGGTCACGAACAGGGTGAAGGCCACGTACACCACCAGAGTGGCGAACACCACCAGCGCGAAACGGATGTCGTAGTTGACGATGAGAATGGCAGCCACCAGCCCGATTTCCACCAGGGTGGGGAGGATGTTGAACAGCATGAAGTTGAGCAGAAAGCCGATGCCCCGCGTCCCCCGCTCGATGTCTCGCGACACGCCGCCGGTCTGGCGTTCCAAATGGAAGCGCAGCGACAGGGCGTGCAAGTGGCTGAATACCTTGAGCGCCACGCGCCGGATGGCGCGTTGCGTGACTTTGGCAAACACCGCATCACGCAGCTCGCCGAACAAGGTGCTGGCGAAACGCAGCGCGCCATAGGCGAAAACAAAGCCCAGCGGCAGCACGATCTCGGGCCGTGGCTTGTCCAGGGCATCGACGATGTGCTTGAGAGCCAGCGGCACCGCCACGTTGGCCACCTTGGCCAGCAAAAGCAGGACGAGCGCCAACGCCACCCGCCAGCGGAATTCCCACAGATAGGGAAGCAGGGTGCGGATCGTCTTCCAGTCGTTGCGGTTTTTCGGCGCAGGGCCGTAGTGTTGGACACGCATGTCGAAAATTACGTCAGCTTGTGCCGTTACGCGTCGGTGGGCAAGGGGCGGCCAACATAGCACGGCGGCGTTTTCCGAGTCCAGGAGCGGGTTTTCGGGCAGGTCTCCCAAGCGCAATGAGGATGGCACGATTCTTGCGAAACATGCTTCCCTAAAGTCGGGAGAGCACGCGTCGATAATTTCGGGCAGCGCCGGTGCGAGTGGCTAGCGCGGTGGGCAGCCGGGCGGTTTTTTTCTACAATCCGGCAAGCGTCCCGCGTCAGCTTCCCACACAACAAAAGAGTACAGGCAGATCTATGGCTTTTCTGGACGAACTCAAGAAACAGGCTGAACTAAAGCGGCAGCAGGAACAAACCCAGACTCAGTCCAAATTGGTCGCCGTCAGCCAGAACTTCCTGGCGGTTCAGACCAAGTACAAGGAGATGCAGCGGTATCTTGAGGAGCTTGTCAACCAGCTCAACGTGCTCAACCCGGATCTCCGGCGCAGTTATTACATTGATGGCTTTGGCCTGATCGACGATTTTCGCCCGCGGGATTACGCCCTCAGTATCGACTCCATCCGCATCGGCCAGAAGGATTTCATCAATACCCTTTTGCTGCGTTTCAAGTGCGTGACCGACAAACAAATCAAGTTCGAGCGCGACACCCCGCAGCAGATCGACAACCAGAAGGACTATTTTTGGCAGAACAACCTCAAATACCAGTGCACCGAGTTCCGCAATGAGCGCGGGCTGGTCACACGCGCGGTGTTCACGGTGGCAAGCGAGATTCCGGTGACGGCCCGCTTCTCCGCTGACTTCGAGAATGCGCGCATTACCCTGCAGGTGCGCAACCTAAACGGCTTCACCATCAACGAGTTCGTCTATGAGGTGAATGAGGTCACCCAGGAACTGCTCGACGAGTTCGCCAAGTTCATCCTAGACAAACCCAATCGCCTGCGCGAAATCGGTGTGCATCAACAGGCCCGCCGCACGTTGGTGCGTCCCGCGGCACAGGCGGCCAAGGACCCACCAGGCGCGGCTGCGCAGGAAAAGGATGCAAACGACGATGGCGACGACGGTCGCGGCAAGGGCCTGCTAAGTAAACTGAAGTCCCTGTTTTCCTGATCGCCCACCTGCCATGGACCTTACCCAGTTCTTCCGCCTAATGGCGGAACGACGCGCCTCCGACCTGTTCTTTTCCGCAGGCGCTCCGGTTTACATCAAGATCGAAGGCGAGATTCGCCCGGTCAACCAGCAGGTCTTCGATGCCGCCCTGGTCAAGCGCGTGGCCTACGCGCTGATGACCGAGGAGCAGATCAAGACCTTCGAATCCACCTGGGAGATGAATTTTGGCGTGTCGGTGCCCAATTGCGGGCGCTTTCGGGTGAACGTGTTCCGCCAGCGGGGGTCGGTGGCCATGGTGATCCGCTATATCACCGACCAGGTGCCGTCCGTGGACAGTCTGGGCCTGCCACCGGTGCTCAAGGATCTGGTGATGCACAAACGAGGGCTGATCTTGGTGGTGGGCGCGACCGGCTCCGGCAAGTCCACCACGCTGGCGGCCATGATCGACCACCGCAATACCCATTCCACCAGCCACATCCTGTCCATCGAGGATCCCATTGAGTTCGTCCATCGCCACAAGCGCTCCATCGTCAATCAGCGTGAGGTGGGCATCGACACCAGCTCCTATGCCAGCGCCCTGGTCAATGCCCTGCGCGAGGCGCCGGACGTGCTGTTGATCGGCGAGATTCGCGACCAGGAGACCATGCGCCAGGCCTTGATCTACACCCAGACCGGCCATTTGTGCCTGGCGACGCTCCACGCCAACAACGCCTACCATGCCTTGAACCGCATCATCAGCCTATTCCCTGCCGAAGCGCAGGAGGGGCTGCTGTTGGATTTGGCCATGAGCCTGAAGGCGGTGATCTCGCAGCGGCTGGTGAAGGGGGTGGATGGCAGGCGGGTGGCGGCGATTGAGATCCTGATCAATAACCTGCATATCGCCGAACTGATCCAGCGTCGGGAGATCGACAAGATCAAGGAGGCCATCGAGCAGAGCCTGGTGGAGGGTGCCCAGACCTTCGAGGAATCGCTGCTGGAACTCCACCTGGCGGGGCGCATCAGCAAGGAAGAAGCCCTCGCCAATGCCGACTCCCGCACCAACATGGAATGGCTCATCGCCAATTCCAGCAAATACCGGGAACTGCGTGCCCAGCGCGCCCGCGGCGTGATGATCGACGAGGACAAGGTGCGCGAAGACCGAGAAGAAAATCTACCGGGCCTCCTGAGCGTCGAGGATCTGGACAAACTGGGCGTGGCTGGGCTTTCCTCCCACAAGTGAGCCGCAAACAAAAACGCACCAGACTCGCGTCCGGTGCGTCACGTCCTGCCAGGGTGCCGTGCAGCACCTTGTTGTGGTTGTGAATCAGCGCGCTGCCAGGTACTGCTGGAATTCCTCGGCGTTCATCTCCCGCACCTTCATCCCCGCGCGCGCGGTAAAGGGATAGTAGAAGGTGTAGTGGTCGTTGATTCTCACTTTGATGATGACCGTGTCCGGATTGGCTTTGCTGCGGTTGCGAAGGAGTCGGTTGGCGAGCCATTTGATCATGATGTGTCTCCTGAAGCAGCTTTCACGGGATCTGCCCCAGGGGAAAGCAACGCTCATGCCAACCTGACGGGATCGTTTAGGCTTGCTTGTGCATGGGCGCGTAGCGGCGAAAATCATGGGCTTAGCGCACGAAGCGGGATTCGGTCCCGCAGCGTCGGCACCGGTAGACCTTGCCTGCCTCGGGGTGGGCGTGGAGAAAATGCCAGCGGTGGCCGAGAATCCGACACACCAGGCGGGCGAGCAAGACGCCAAGACGGGTCGCTGTGGGCGATGCTTCGTGATCCATGGCCGCCGCTTGAGCAAAATCGGGGCCAGACGCGCAAGCCTATGAATTGGAAAAGGCTTTGCTGGGGTTCACGGTGCCGGCTGTAAAGTTCGCCGACATCACGCGGCGGCAAAGGGCGTGCCCCAGCGTCCCTGGAAGGCGATCTCGCCGAGGGACAGCCGGGTGCGCGGCGCCATCTCCCGCTCGCGCAGTTCGCCTGAAAGCCGGGCGGGGTCGCCCTGGTAGCCCACTGCGATCATGGCCATGGGCATCACCTCGGCGGGGACGCCGAACGTCGTTTTCAGCCGCTGGGCGTCAAAGCCCCCCATCTGGTGGGCGGCCAGGCCCAGCGCCACCGCTTGGAGAGCCAGACTCATGGCTGCGGCGCCGGTGTCGTACTGGGCCCAGCGATTGGGTTGGCCATTGTGGCGAAAGGTGGGCAGCGCGAGCGCCGCCAGCAGCACCGGCACGTCCTTTACCCAGACCTGGTTGCCCTCGGCCAGGCAGTCGAAGGCGGCCTGCCAGCCCTGGGGATCGTCGCTGCGGTTCCACACCAGGAAGCGCCAGGGCTGGTCACCATAACAGGAGGGCGCCCAGCGCGCCGCTTCCAGCAGGGCCGCGACCGCGGCCGGACTCACTGGCCGGGTCGGATCGAAGGCGCGTGGGCTAAAGCGGCGGGCGAGCAGTTCATGGATGGGCACGGACGTGATGGCTTGTTTATCGAGCATGGTGGCGGTCCTCCTGTCGCGAGTGCGCATTCTAACCCCTGCCGCGACGGGAAATACTGGCGACGTAGGTGGGATAATGCGGGCTTTGCTGTTTGGCCACCATGTCCGACCTGCGTGATTGCTCTAAGCGCTATCGGGGACGGTTCGCGCCCTCGCCCTCGGGACCGCTGCACTTCGGCTCCCTGATTACTGCCGTGGGCAGCTATCTGGACGCCCGCAGCCGTGGCGGCGAGTGGTGCCTGCGCATCGACGATCTCGATCCGCCGCGCGTAATACCGGGCGCGACCGATGCCATCCTGCGCACCCTGGAGGCTTATGGCTTCCAGTGGGACGGCCCGGTGGTCTTTCAGAGCGCACGCACGGAGGCCTATGCCGCAGCCTTCGCGACCCTGCAACGCCTCGGCGTCATCTATGCTTGCGGCTGCAGCCGGCGCGAAATCGCCGATTCCATCGTCGGCCTGCCCGGCGCCAGCATCTATCCCGGCACCTGCCGCGGCGGGCTTGGGCCTGGCAAGACGGCACGTGCCTTCCGCGTCAGGACCGAAGGCGCCCGCATTGCTTTCGAGGATCGCCTTCAGGGCTTGATCGCCGTCGACCTCGCGCGTGAGACCGGGGATTTCATCGTACTGCGCGCCGATGGACCTTTCGCCTATCAGCTGGCCGTGGTAGTGGATGACGCGGAGCTGGGTATCACCGACGTGGTGCGCGGCGCGGACTTGCTGGATTCCACACCCCGCCAGATCCATCTGCAGCGCCTGCTGGGGCTTGCTACGCCCCGTTACCTGCACCTGCCGGTGGTGGTAAACGCCTTGGGAGAAAAGCTTTCCAAGCAAACGCTGGCGCCACCCCTCGATCTGGCTCGCCCCGCACCCGTCCTGGTGGCGGCGCTTGCCTTTCTCGGCCAGGTAGCGCCGGCGGAGCTCGCTTACGCCGACGTTGCGGAAGTCTGGCGCTGGGCCCTCGCCTACTGGGATCCCGCGCGTCTGCCGCGGTTGCGCGCCGCGCCGCTGCCGGCGACACCCGAATGACAAAGGCTTCGTGCGCTCGCGTCTGGCCGCCGTCCGACGGGAACGGATGGCTGTGCTAGAGTTCGGCCATTGCGAGCATCGACGCGATGAACGATAACGACACCTTGCAACGCTTCCTGTTCGAGGCGGCCGCCGTGCGGGGCGAGCTGGTTCGTCTTGATGCCACCTGGCGCGCGGTGCTGGCGCGTCACGATTATCCGCCTGGCGTGGCGCGTGTACTGGGCGAGATGATGGCGGCCTGTGCGCTGCTCGCGGCCACTCTCAAGTTCCGTGGGGCGGTGGTGATGCAGATCCAAGGGGGCGGCCCGCTGCGTCTGGCGGTGGTGGAATGTACCGCGGGCCTCGCCTTGCGCGCCACTGCCAAGTGGGAAGGCGAAGCGACGGGAAATTTCGCTGAGCTAGTGGGCACTGGGCGGTTTGCCATCACGCTTGATCCCAGGGACGGCGGGGCAAGCTATCAGGGCATCGTCGCCGTGGAAGGCGGCAGTGTCGGCGAGGCGCTGGAGCACTACATGGCGCGCTCGGAGCAGCTTCCCACGCGGCTTATTCTCACCGCCGACGGCGAGCGCTGCGGCGGCTTGCTGCTGCAGAAGCTGCCAGGGCGTTTAAGCCAAGATGCCGATGCCTGGAACCGGCTCACCCAGCTTGCCGACACCCTCAGCCCACGCGAGCTTCTCGGGCTGCCTTTCCACGACATCCTCCACCGGCTGTTCCACGAGGAGGACGTGCGCGTCTTCGAGAACGAGCCGGTGCACTTCGCCTGCTCCTGTTCCCGGGCCAGGGTGGCGGACATGCTGCGCCTGTTGGGACCTGGCGAGGTGCGGGCCATTATCGAAGAACAGGGGCAGGTGGAGGTGACCTGCGAGTTTTGCAACCAGCGCTACGTGTTCGATGCAGTGGATGCCGAGCAGCTCTTCAGCGCTGTGCTGCTTGCCTCGCCTGGTCCCACACGCCACTAGGTCTCAGCGGTTGTGCAGATAGCGCTGGTCGTCGAAAGTGGTGACCCAGGCTGGCCGGTAGACCGCCATTAGGGTGACGGCCATGCCGGTGAGGATGGCCTCGGACCAGCCCATGAGCACGAAATAGGGCAGGTAGTGGCTTAAGAGATAATCCAGCGTGTAAGTGCCGGAGACGGCCATCACCGCCGTCGCCGCCAGGCCGGTGGCGGCCATCGACAGGGCGGCCCCGAAGAAGCCACACAGGAACACGTAGATCATGAAGTGGTTGGGCAGATGCCGGTCCACCAAGCGGTAGAGGACATGGCTTACGCCCACCGGCACCCCGCCCATCACCAGGAAATTGAGGGACAGGGCCTGCCAGGCGATGGTCTCCCCCGCGAGCGTGGTGCCCAGCACCACCAGCGCCAGGGCGAGCAGGGCGAGCGGCCAACCGAACATGAGGGTGAGGGCTGTCGCCCCCAGCACGTGGAAGTTGAGCCCAGGCTTGACGCCGGTCTTGATGCTCCACAGCACCATCAGCACTACGATGGCACCTAGCCAGAGATTGAGCCGCCAGGGTGTCTTGAGTCCTGCCAGCGGTGCCCGTTTTAGCGCGAACAGGATCAATGCGATGGCCAGTAAATGACCGATCCAGTACCAGGCGGAAGGCAAGAGGTGGTCCGGGATGTTCATGGCGAGAGCTCGGGTCAAGCGTCATTCTACGCTATACTGGCCCGCCTTTTCTGCGACCAAGTGACTCGTTTCTGCCCGTGACCATGCGCCTGGCCTTGTTCGATTTGGACAACACCCTCTTGAGCGGCGACAGCGATTTCGAATGGGCCCAGTTCTTGATTGGCAAGGGCGTGCTGGACCGTGAGGTGTACGAGGCGAAGAACCTCGCGTTCTACGAGCAGTACAAGGCCGGCACCCTGGACATCCACGCCTTTCTGGACTTCCAGCTCAGGCCCTTGTCACGGCACCCGCGCCGCGAGCTCGACGCCTGGCACCGGGAATTCATGGCCAGCCGCATCCTGCCCATGATCACGGACAAGGCGCGCCGACTGGTGGCGCGACACCGTGATGCCGGCGACACCTGCGTGATCATCACCGCCACCAACCGGTTCGTCACCGCTCCCATTGCCGAGGAATTTGGCGTGGCGCATCTCATCGCCACCGAGCCGGAAGAGATCGACGGCGAATTCACGGGCCGTGTGGTCGGCATTCCCAGCTTCCGCGAGGGAAAGGTGGCGCGCCTCAAGGCCTGGCTCGCCGCGCGCGGCGCACGCCTTGATGAGGCCGAACACAGCTATTTTTATAGCGACAGCCACAACGACCTGTTCCTCCTGGAACAGGTCACCCACCCGGTAGCGGTCGATCCGGACGACGAGTTGGCGCGCATCGCCCGCGCACGTGGCTGGCCCATCATGAGCCTGCGTTGAGGGCTTCGCCCGTGGTGCCCGAGGCATTCCGGACCCGACGGCTGCGTATCCTGCTCGCGCTCGCCATCTTGGCGCCTGTGGTCGCGCTGGTAGGTCTGTTTGCGGGCAGTGTCAGCCTGTCGCCGGCGCAGATCCTGGCCGCCCTGTTGCAGCCTGAGCGGGACGTGGCGGCGCACATCCTCTGGGAGCTGCGCGCGCCGCGGGTGGCGGCGGCCTTCGCCTGTGGTGCACTGCTATCCGTGGCGGGCCTGCTGCTCCAAGTCCTGGTGCGCAACCCCCTGGCCGAACCCTACGTTCTCGGCATTGCCGGCGGGGCTGCGCTTGGCGCCCTCACCGCCGTGTTTTTCGGTGCCGCCATAACGGGGGTGCAGACGGCAGCCTTTGCCGGTGCCCTCGTTGCCACTGCTGCCGTGTTCCTCCTCAGTGGCGCGCTGACCTGGAATCCCTTCCGGCTGTTGCTCACGGGCGTGGTGCTCTCCGCGGGTTTCGGCGCCGGGGTGAGTCTGCTGCTCGCCTTGGCGCCTGCTGCCGACGGTCGCGGCATGTTGTTCTGGCTGATGGGCGATCTGGGCTATGCCACCGCGCCGGTCGGGCTATGGCTCATCCTCGTCGCCCTGTTGGGGGTGACGTTTCTCCTGGCGCGGGGCCTGGACGTGCTGGCCGTGGGCGAGCTGCAGGCGCAAGCCCTGGGGGTGGCGGTGCGACCCTTGCAGGTCGTCCTCTTTCTCGCCGCTTCCTTGGCCACGGCGGTTGTGGTGGCGCAGGCGGGCCCCGTGGGTTTCGTGGGGCTGATCGTGCCCCACGCGCTCAGGCTCGCCGGGCTGTCGGGGCACCGCTGGCTACTGCCAGCGGCGGCGCTGGCGGGGGGCAGTTTTCTCACCCTGGCCGATCTCGCCGCGCGCACCGTGGCTGCCCCCCAGCAGTTGCCGGTGGGCGTGTTCACGGCGCTGATCGGCGTTCCCGTGCTTCTCTGGCTGTTGGCGTCCCGGTGATGCTGGAAGTGCGCGATCTCGCTCTGGCAGTGCCGGGGCGCCTACTGTGTGCGGACTTGAACGTCCGGTTCCAGGCGGGCGAGGTGTGGGGCATCCTGGGGGCCAACGGCGCCGGCAAGACCACTCTCCTCCATGCGCTTGCCGGCTTGCGCGCGCCCGACGGTGGCGAGGTGCGCTGGGCGGGTCAGCCCCTTGCCGCCATTCCCCGTCGCCGCCTGGCGCAGGAACGGGCGGTGCTGTTGCAGGACGAGACCGAGCTGTTCTGGGGCACGGCGCTCGACTGGGTGTGCCTGGGCCGCTATCCCCATGGCGGAACCTTCGGCGATCCCCACGAAATGCATCACGCCCGCGCGGCCCTGGCCCAGGTGGGGGCGGCGCAACTGGCCGGTCGCAACATGGCCACGCTCTCCGGAGGGGAGCGTCAGCGGGTGCGACTGGCCATGGTGTTGGCGCAGCAGGCGCGGGCCTTGCTGCTAGACGAGCCGCTCAAACACCTGGACCTGGCGGCGCAGTTCACTCTGCTCGAACGGCTGAGCAGCTTGGCGCGCCGCGACTTGCGTCTACTCGTCATGGTGCTGCACGACGTGTACTGGGTGTCCCGCTACTGCGACAAGGTCCTGCTGGTGTTCGGAGATGGGCGGGTGTTGCACGGGGACTGCTTGGCGGTGTTGACCCAAGAGAACATGGAAAGCGTCTATGGCTGTGCACTTCAGCCCGTGGAGGCGGCAGCAGGCCGCTTGTTCTTGCCCACGGCAGGTGCCCCTAGCCGCCATCGGGGATGACGCCTCAACGGTCATTCCGGGTACCAGAGCCGACCCCGAATCCAGCAGCCGGCGCTTGCCATGGGGATGGGATTCTGGTTTGCCGCTTGCGCGGCAAGGACGGGTTTGCACGCTTGCCCTTTGGCATGGCCTCGGCGACAATTCCGGCCTTTCCTATGATCCAGAAACTCATCCGGCGACTCCTCCGCCCGCGCCGGGCGGGTGAGCCCGTCATCGTTCCCTTAAAGAAGCACGGCATCACGCCCGACCGCATCAGTCCCTGTGCGCTCGCTGTCTGCGCGACCTTGCAGCGCGCTGGTTACCAGGCTTTCGTCGTGGGCGGAGCCGTGCGCGACCTGCTGATGGGCAAGATGCCCAAGGATTTCGACGTGGCCACTGACGCGCGTCCCGAGCAAGTCCGGCAGCTCTTCCGCCGCTCCCGCATCATCGGCCGGCGTTTCCGCATCGTGCATGTGATGTGTGGCCGGGAGACGGTGGAGGTCACCACCTTTCGCGGCCAGCACGCACCGCCGCCCGAGGAACGCAGCGAATACGAAGAGGAAGAGGCTTGCGAGATGGAACGCGTGGTGAGCGAGAACGGCCGGCTGTTGCGCGACAATGTGTTCGGCACCCAGACGGACGACGCTTTTAGGCGTGACTTCACCATCAATGCGCTCTACTACGATCCCACGCGGGCCGAGATCTGGGATTATCAGCATGGCGTGGCCGATCTCAAGCGCGGGGTGCTACGCATCATCGGCGATCCCGACACCCGCTACCGCGAGGATCCGGTGCGCATGCTGCGTGCGGTGCGGCTGGCTGCCAAGCTGGGATTCCGGCTCGATCCCGCCACGCGCAAGCCCATCCGTACGCTCGCCCCACTCCTTAAGGACGTGCCCAAGGCGCGCATCTTCGACGAGATGCTCAAGCTTTTCCTCTCCGGCCATGCTCTGGAGAGCGCCAAGCGACTGCGCGAGGAAGGTTTGCATCACGGGGTACTGCCACTGCTCGACGTGGTGCTGGAACAGCCCTTGGGCGAACGCTTTGTCACCCTCGCCTTGCAAAACACGGACGAGCGCATCGCGGCGGACAAGCCGGTCTCGCCCGCTTTCCTATTCGCCACCCTGCTTTGGCACGACGTGCTGAGCCGCTGGGAGAGGCGCGAAGCGGAAGGTCAGCCACCCATGGCTGCCCTACAGCAGGCCATCGACGAGGTGATCGAGCGCCAGGTGGAAACGCTGGCCATTCCCCGTCGCTATACCGCGGTGATGCGCGAGATCTGGAGCATGCAACCGCGTTTCCTCAACCGTTCCGGCCAGCGGCCGTTGCGGCTTCTGGAACAGCCACGCTTCCGCGCCGCCTATGATTTCCTGCTGCTACGTTGTAGCAGCGGCGAACTGGACCCTGCGCTGGGACAGTGGTGGGAAGCCTTCCAGCACGCCACACCCGAGGAACGCGCGCGCATGCTGGTGAAAGGGGAGGGGGCTGGGCGCAGCCGCCGCCGGCGCCGCCGGCGCAAGCCCGGCAGTCAGGCTGCGCCACTGGCCAGCCAGGACGATAAGGCATGAGTCGGACCACGGCCCTTTGCTCCGCCGCGAGGTGTGGCGGGACGCTGGCCTTCATCGCGCTGGGCAGCAACCTCGCCGAGCCTGCTAACCAGGTGACGCGCGCGTTGGTGGAGCTGGCGCGCCTGCCTCATACCCGGCTCATCGCACGTTCTTCCCTGTACCGTACTGCCCCCGTGGGCTATCTGGATCAGCCCGATTTCATCAACGCGGTGGCTTCGGTGGAAACGATGTTGCCCCCGCGGGCGCTACTCGATGCCTTGCTCGGGCTGGAGCACGCTTTCGGCCGCGAACGCGAGTTCCGCAACGCGCCGCGCATCCTCGACCTGGATCTCTTGCTCTATGGCGATCTCGTCCTCCACGAGGAGGGGCTCACCCTGCCCCACCCCCGCATGCATGAGCGCGCCTTCGTGCTGGCACCACTGTTGGAGATCGCGCCAGAGTGCGTGATTCCGGGACGCGGCCCGGCAGAAACCTTCCTTGCCCGCTGTCTCAATCAGAGCGTGGAACGCATCGCGGCGTGAACATGGCGGGCCTGCTGGAGATAGGCTACATCGTCGTGGAAGGCCCCATCGGGGCGGGCAAGACTAGCCTCGCGCGGCGTCTTGCAGAGCGGCTGGATGCCACGCTGCTTCTGGAGGGCGCCGAGGCCAATCCTTTCCTGCCGCGCTATTACCAGGACCCGCCACGCTTCGCCTTGGCCACTCAACTGTTTTTCCTGTTCCAGCGCGTGGAGCAGGTGCGCCAACTGACCCAGCGCGAGCTGTTCGCGCGCCCCGTGGTGGCGGATTTCGTGTTGGACAAGGATCCCCTGTTTGCCCGGCTCACTCTGTCCGATGACGAGTTCCGTCTCTACCAGCAGGTTTACGCTGAGCTTGCGCCGCAAGCCCCGAGTCCCGATCTGGTAATCTATTTGCAGGCGCCAGTGGACGTGCTGCTGGAGCGGGTGCGCAGCCGGGGCATCGAGTACGAGCGCGCCATCGACCGCGATTACCTCACCCGCCTGTCCGAAGCCTACGCGCAGTATTTCTACCACTACGAGGCCTCACCCCTCATGATCGTCAACAGCGCGCACCTGAATTTCGTGGCAGAGCCGGCCGACCTGGATCTCCTGCTGGCGCGCCTGCCCAAGGTGCGCGGCCGAGCGTTCCTCAACCGCGGCGACTGAAGATGGCCCGCCTCACCCTCACCACTTTGCAGAAAATGGCCCGCGCAGGTGAGCGCATCGTCAGCCTCACCTGCTATGACGCGAGCTTCGCGCGCCTGCTGGAGACCGCCGGCGTGGAGGTGCTGCTGGTGGGCGATTCCCTGGGGATGGTGCTGCAAGGGCGGGAGAGCACCCTCGCCGTGAGTCTCGAGGAGATGGAGTACCACACGCGTTGTGTGGCCCAGGGGTCGAGCCGCGCCTTCATCGTTGCGGATCTCCCCTTCGGCAGCTATCAGGCTTCGCCGCGCGAGGCGTTTGCCAGCGCCGCGCGCCTGATGCGCGCCGGCGCCCACATGGTGAAGCTGGAAGGGGGGCGCGTGATGGAAGAAACCGTGCGCTTCCTGGTGGAGCGGGGCATACCGGTGTGCGGGCACCTGGGCTTGCTGCCCCAGTCCGTGCACCAGGTGGGCGGCTACCGTGTGCAGGGAAGGGAGGAAAGCGAGGCAGCGCGCCTGCTGGCCGATGCGCGCATTCTCGATCAGGCGGGCATTGGGCTGCTGGTGCTGGAAATGACCACCCGTTTGCTGGCCCGCCAGATCAGCGCCGCTGTGGCTGCGCCCACCATCGGCATCGGAGCCGGCCCGGACTGTCACGGCCAAGTGCTGGTCCTCTACGACATGCTAGGCATCTATGGGGGTAAGGTGCCACGCTTCGCCCGTAATTTCCTAGAGGGCGCGCACAGCATCGAAGCGGCCGTGGCTGCTTATGTGCGGGCCGTCAAGGATGGCAGCTTTCCCGGGCCGGAACACGGATTCGACTGAGCATGGAAGTGATCGCGACCATACGCGCGCTGGACGAACGCCTGAGTGAGGCTGGCCGCGTGGCCTTCGTGCCTACTATGGGTAACCTGCATGAAGGCCACCTGGCCTTGGTGCGCCTGGCGCGCGCTCACGGTGACACGGTGGTGGTGAGCATCTTCGTCAATCCATTGCAGTTTGGCCCCAACGAGGACTACCACAAATACCCGCGCACCCTGGCCGAGGACTGCGCGAAACTGGAAAGCGTGGGATGCGACGTGGTGTTCGCGCCCACCGTTACGGAAATGTACCCCACCCCGCAGCAGACCGAGATCCTGCCGCCGCCAGTGGCGGACGAATTGTGCGGTGCTTTCCGGCCCGGGCATTTCCGGGGTGTCGCCACGGTGGTGGCCAAGTTGTTCAACATCGTGCAGCCCAGCGTGGCGGTGTTCGGCAAAAAGGATTACCAGCAGCTCTTCATCGTGCGCAGCATGGTGCGCGAGCTCAATTTCCCCATTCAGATCCTGGCGGGGGAGACGGTGCGCGCCGACGACGGCCTGGCCCTTTCCTCCCGCAATGCTTACCTGTCTGGCGCCCAGCGCGCCGAGGCGCCACGTCTGTACCGCAGCCTCGGCGCCGTGGCCGCAGCGATCGCCCAGGGGGAGCGAGACTATCCCGCGCTGGAGGCGAGCGCACGTCGGGAACTGGAGTCCCATGGCTGGCGGGTGGACTACGTGTCGGTGCGGGACGCGGCCACGCTGGCCCTGCCGCAAGGAAACCCGCCGCAACTGGTGGTGCTGGGCGCGGCCTGGCTGGGCGAGACGCGTCTGATCGACAACGTCGAGGTGACGCCTTCCGGCACCCCGTCGGTAGCGGTATAATCCGCCTCCCTTTCAAGACTGCGAAACAGGGGCCGACCATGCAACGGACCATGCTCAAATCGAAGCTGCACCGGGTGCGCGTGACGCACGCCGAACTGCACTACGAGGGTTCCTGCGCCATCGACGAAGCGCTCCTGGAAGCGGCCGACATCCGCGAATACCAGCAGATCGAGATCTACAACGTCAGTAACGGCGAGCGTTTCACCACCTATGCCATCCGTGCCGAGCGGGACTCGGGCATCATTTCGGTGAATGGTGCCGCGGCCCACAAGGCCAAGCCCGGTGACATCGTCATCGTTGCTGCCTATGCCCAATACAACGAGCTGGAGCTGCAAAAATACGCCCCGCAGCTCGTCTACGTGGACGAACACAACCGGATCGTGGAACAGCGCGACAGGATTCCGGTGCAGATGGCGTGAACGCCAGCGAGTGCAACAAAAAAAGGCGACCTCTGGTCGCCTTTTTCGTTTGGTGCCGGGAGAGGGACTCGAACCCTCATGGTATCGCTACCGGCGGATTTTGAGTCCGCTGCGTCTACCGATTCCGCCATCCCGGCGTTTGCAAGCCTGTGCCGCGGATCATCGCTTCCCGCACGGGAAGAGCCTTAAGCGGGAGCGGCTTTAGCGTGCGGTCGGGCAGTGAGTGCCGGTCTTCCCGCAAAAACCCCGATCACTCGGCAGAGGGGCGGATTATCCCGGGAAAGTCGGGACGCGGCAAGCCGCACAGGGCTTCGGTATAATGCCGGGCGCCGCGCACAGCCCCTCGCCCATGCACATTTCCGAATTTGATTTTTTTCTGCCTGCCGAGCTCATTGCCCAGTTTCCGCCCGAGCGCCGGCGCGAAAGTCGGTTGCTCCACATAAACGGTGCGACCGGCACCTTGGCCGATCGCATGTTCACCGATTTTCCCGAGCTAGTACGCGCGGGGGATGTGCTGGTGCTCAACGACACGCGGGTGATCAAGGCGCGGCTCTTTGCCACCAAGGACACCGGCGGCAAAGTGGAGGTGTTAATCGAGCGGGTCTTGGACAGCCATCACGCGCTGGCCTTGCTGCGCGCGAGTCATGCGCCCAAGGCGGGCAGTTTTCTGCGCGTGGACGACGACACGGGGCTGCTAGTGGAGGCGCGCGAGGGCGATCTCTACCGCGTCCATTTGCGGGCCGGAATGCCTCTGCTCGAATGGCTGGAAATTCACGGCAGCCTGCCGCTGCCCCCTTACATCGAGCGCGCGCCGCAGGCACTGGACGAAGCGCGTTACCAGACGGTGTATGCCACGCGCCCAGGTGCGGTGGCGGCCCCCACGGCGGGGCTACATTTCGACGAAGATATGCTGGCGACCTTGCAGGAAAATGGGGTGGTGCTGGCGCGCGTGACCTTGCATGTGGGGGCCGGCACCTTCCAGCCGGTGCGCGTAGAGGACGTGCGCCAACACCGGATGCATAGCGAGTGGTATGAAGTCCCAGAGCAGACGGTGGCGGCCATCGAGCAGGCGCGTGCCAGGGGCGGCCGTGTGTTGGCGGTAGGCACCACCTCTTTGCGTGCCCTAGAGGCGGCTGCGGCGAGCGGCACGCTCACGGCGGGCTTTGGTGAGACTAACCTGTTCATCGTGCCTGGCTACCGTTTCCGGGTGGTGGAGCGCCTGCTCACGAATTTCCATCTACCGCGTTCCACCCTGTTCATGCTGGTGTGCGCCTTCGGCGGCATCAACACCCTGAAGCACGCTTACGCCCACGCGGTGGAGATGCGCTATCGCTTCTTTAGCTACGGAGACGCCACGCTCATCGAGCGGGCGCCGCAATGAAGTTCGAACTGCTCGCCCACGACGGTGCCGCCCGGCGCGGGCGGCTCACCCTCACCCACGGTGTGGTGGAGACGCCCGCCTTCATGCCGGTGGGGACCTATGGCACCGTCAAGGCCATGCGGCCAGATGCCCTGCGCGAGGTGGGTGCGCAGATCGTGCTGGGCAATACTTTCCACCTCTACCTGCGGCCTGGGCTAGAGGTGATCGCCGCCCATGGCGGGTTGCATGGCTTCATGGGTTGGGATGGGCCCATTCTCACCGATTCCGGCGGGTTTCAGGTTTTCAGTCTCAATGCCTTGCGTCAAATCAGTGAAGAGGGTGTGCACTTCCGCTCGCCGGTGAACGGCGATCCCTGCTTCCTCTCGCCCGAGGAATCCATGCGTATCCAGCGGGTGCTGAACTCGGACATCGTGATGATCTTCGACGAGTGCACACCCTATCCCGCAGATCAGGCCACCGCCCGCGCTTCGATGCAACTTTCGCTGCGTTGGGCGGAACGTTCCCGGCGCGCCCACGAGGGCAATCCCAGTGCCCTGTTCGGCATCGTCCAAGGGGGCATGTACGAGGGACTGCGCGAGGCGTCCGTTGAGGGCCTAATCAAAATCGGCTTCGATGGCTATGCCATCGGCGGCCTGTCGGTGGGTGAACCAAAGGACGAGATGCGTCGAATCCTCGCCTTCACCGCGCCGCGCTTGCCGGCGGAGCGGCCACGCTACCTAATGGGCGTGGGCACGCCGGAGGACATCGTGGAGGCCGTGGCCCTTGGCATGGACATGTTCGATTGCGTGATGCCCACGCGCAATGCGCGTAACGGCATGCTGTTTACCCGCCATGGCGACATCAAGATTCGCAACAGCGTGCATCGCACCGACACACGCCCGCTGGATGAAACCTGCGACTGCTACACCTGCCGTCATTTCAGTCGTGCTTACCTACACCACCTGGACAAGACCAACGAGATCTTAGGGGCCATCCTCAACACACACCACAACCTGCATTTCTACCAGACCTTGATGCGGGAGCTGCGCGCCGCGATCGAGGCAGGGCGCCTGGCGGATTACATCGCTGCGTTCTGCGCGGCGCGCGCGGGCGCCGCAGGCGGGCCTTCGTGCTAGAATGCCCGCTTTCACAAAAGCGTCGTTTCGCGCAACACGCTGATTCCAACGAAGTTCTCGGAGGCCGTCGTGATCATTCCCCCCGCCTATGCCGCCCCTGCTGCCCAGCAGGCGGACCCCGTCATGAGCTTGTTGCCCTTCATCGTCATCTTCGTGCTGTTCTGGTTCATGCTGATCCGGCCCCAGATGAAGCGCGCCAAGGAGCAAAAGAAAATGTTGGACGCCCTGCAGAAGGGCGATGAGGTGGTGACTGCCGGTGGCTTGCTAGGCAAGGTCACCAAAGTGGGGGATCAGTACGTCTCGCTGGAGATTGCCGACGGCGTGGTGGTGCAGGTGCAAAAACCCACCATCCAGGCGGTGCTGCCCAAAGGCACGCTAAAGAGCGCCAGCTGACTGCCGCCAGACGGACCGATCGGCCCTACTATGAACCGCTATCCCCTCTGGAAGTACATCGTCGTCGCCATTGCCCTGGCGGTGGGCTTCATCTACACCTTGCCCAATTTCTACGGCGAATCGCCGGCGGTGCAGATTTCCGCGGGTAAGCCCACGGTACAGGTCGATGCGATGACGTTGAAACGTGTGGAAGACGTGCTGAAAAGCGCGAAGATCCCGTATGAGCTCGCTCAGCTCGACACGCGCACGGTGAAGGTGCGCTTTGCCGACACCGATACCCAGTTGCGTGCCAAAACCGTGCTGGAAGAGCAGCTGGGTAGTGACTACGTGGTCGCGCTCAATCTTTTGTCCCGCTCGCCCGCCTGGCTCGCCGCCATCCATGCCCAGCCCATGTACCTCGGCCTGGATCTGCGTGGCGGTGTGCATTTTCTGCTGCAGATCGACACGAAGACCACCATCGACCGGGCGGTCGAGCGCTATGCTTCCGATGTGCGGGCCTTGATGCGGGAGAACCGCGTGCAATATTCCGCCGTGGCGCGCCGCGGCCAGGCCGTGGAAGTGAAGTTCCCGGACGGCGTCAACCGCGCCAAGGCCAAGGACCTGATCGCTGCCAAGTTGGACGATCTGGTGGTGCGCGAGGAAGACAGGGGGGGTGAACTCTATCTGGTGGCAACCCTCAAGCCGGAAGCCCTCAAGCGCCGCCAGGAGATGGACCTCAAGCAAAACCTCACCACCCTGCGCAACCGCGTCAACGAGCTGGGGGTGGCGGAGCCCATCATCCAGCAGCAAGGGGTGGATCGCATCGTGGTGCAACTGCCTGGCGTGCAGGACACCGCCCGCGCCAAGCAGATCCTGGGACGTACTGCCACCTTGGAGCTGCGCATGGCGGACTTCACGGACAGCGAGATCGCAGCGGCGCTGGCCGGCCAGGTGCCGCTCGGGGCGGAGCTCATGCGCGAGCGCAATGGCCAGCCGGTGCTGGTGCGCAAGAACGTGGTGCTCACCGGGGAATACATCACCGATGCCAGTGCCGGCTTCGACGAGCACGGCCGGCCCGCCGTGCACATGACGCTGGACAGCCGCGGCGCGCGCATTTTCCAGCAGCTCACGCGGGAGAACATCGGCAAGCGCATGGCCATCCTGCTCATTGAAAAAGGCCAGGCGGAGGTGGTAACCGCGCCCGTGATTCAGACCGAGATTCCAGGTGGCCGGGTGCAGATCACGGGCATGCGCAGCACCGAGGAGGCCAATGACATCGCCCTGTTGCTGCGCGCCGGGGCGCTGGCGGCACCCATGGAAATCATCGAGGAGCGCACCGTGGGGCCCAGCTTGGGTAGCGACAACATCCGACGTGGTTTCTACTCTACGCTGGTGGGGTTTGCTGGCATCGTGCTTTTCATGGTCGCGTATTACCGCGTTTTCGGCGTGATCGCTAGCCTCGCTCTGGCGGTCAACGTGATGTTGTTGGTGGCGCTTTTGTCCATGCTGCAGGCCACGCTCACCCTGCCGGGCATCGCGGGTATCGCCCTCACGGTGGGCATGGCCATCGATGCCAACGTGCTCATCTTCGAGCGCATCCGCGAGGAACTGCGCAACGGAAATACGCCCCAGGCGTCCATCCATGCCGGTTACGACCGCGCCTGGGATACCATCCTGGACTCCAACATCACGACCCTGATCGCCGGCTTCTTTCTGTTTTGGCTGGGATCGGGGCCGGTACGTGGCTTCGCCGTCACCCTGTGTCTGGGTATTCTCACCTCCATGTTTAGTGCGGTCACGGTGTCACGTGCGATGGTCAACCTGACCTACGGCCGCATGAAACGGATACAAAAGCTCTCCATCGGCTGACGCGAATAGAAAGGCCGCACCATGGAATTCTTCAGAATCAAGCGCGACATCCCTTTCATGAAGTACGCGAAGGTGACGTCCTTCGTGTCGCTGGCCACCTTTATCCTGGCGGTGGTCTTTCTGTTCTGGAAGGGGCTCAATCTGGGCGTGGATTTCACGGGTGGTACCGTGATCGAGGTGCGTTATGGGGCGCCCGCCGACATCAAGAAGATTCGGGAACATCTGGCTGCCAATGGCTTCGCGGAGGCCAGCGTACAGAACTTTGGAACCTCGCGCGACGTCCTGGTGCGTCTGCCGGTCAAGGCTGGCCTCACCAGCGCCCAGCTTTCCGGGGCGGTGATGCAGGTGTTGCGCGGCCAGAGCCCGGATGCCAGCTTGCAGCGCGTGGAATTCGTCGGACCCCAGGTGGGGCAGGAGCTGCTCTATGATGGCTCCCTGGCGCTGCTTTTGGTGTCCATCGGCATCGTGATCTATCTGTGGGTGCGCTTCGAGTGGCAGTTCGCGGTAGCCGCCATCGCCGCCACTTTGCACGACGTGATCATCATCGTCGGCCTGTTTGCCGCCTTCCAGTGGGAGTTTTCCCTGACCGTGCTCGCGGCGGTGCTGGCCATCCTGGGCTATTCGGTGAACGACACGGTAGTGGTGTTCGATCGGATTCGGGAAAACTTCCGCAAACTGCGCAAGGGCACCCCGGCGCAGATCATCGACAACGCCATTACCGCCACCCTATCACGCACCATCATGACCCACCTCACCACGCAGATCATGGTGTTCGCCATGCTTTTTCTGGGTGGCGAGATCCTGTTCTATTTCGCCCTCGCGCTTACCATTGGCATCGTGGTGGGCACGTACTCATCGGTCCTGGTCGCCAGTCCCATCGTCATGTGGCTGGGCATCTCGCGGGAAGCCTTCGTGAAGCCCGAAAAGAAACAGGAAGCGCAGCTGCTCCCCTGACGGGGTAGCCGTTTCATCCCCATCGGAGCCGCGCCCCTTGGAACTTCTCGCCCAGTTCGCCGACATTGTGCTGCACCTGGACCAGCATCTGCTTTGGCTGCTGGAGAATTACGGCAACTGGTTCTACCTGGTGCTGTTTCTGATCATTTTCTGCGAGACCGGGTTGGTGGTGACGCCTTTTTTACCCGGGGATTCCCTGCTATTCGTGGCCGGTGCTCTGGCCGCTGCCGATGGCATCGATGTGGCCACGCTGTCGACCGTGTTGATGGTGGCTGCCTTCCTCGGCGACAACACCAATTACTGGATCGGGCATGTTCTGGGACCACGCGTGTTTCGGGGGCAAGCGCGCTGGCTCAACCGCGCCCACCTGGAAAAGACCGAGGCCTTCTATCGCCGTCACGGCGGCAAGACGGTGCTGCTGGCCCGTTTCTTTCCCATCCTGCGCACCTTCGCGCCATTCGTCGCAGGCATTGGCCGCATGCCCTATGCGCGCTTCGTGGCTTTCAGCGCCGCTGGGGCGGTGCTGTGGATCAACTCCCTCGTGTTCGCCGGCTATTTCTTCGGCAACATCCCCTTCATCAAGGAAAATCTCACCCTGGTGATCCTGGGCATTGTGGCCCTGTCCTTGATGCCAGGTTTCATTCACTTCTTGCGCACGCGCACAGCGTGAGGGGCTCATCCAAGGGACGCGAGTAATTGTTCGAAGGCGTCTTGGAACAGCTTCACCCCGGCAACTTGTAGTTCTTCGCCTACCTCACGCATGTTGATGCCGATGCGTTCCAGGGTTAGATAGTCGTTGAGCGCTTGCTCAGCGTCTTGCTCCAGGGTTGGCGCGGCGCGCCCATGGTCGCGGAAGGCGGCCAAGGTGGCGTCCGGCAGGGTGTTGATGGTCTCTGGGCCGATCAGTGGCTCCACGTAGAGTACGTCGCTGTAGGCGGGATTCTTGGTGCCTGTACTCGCCCAAAGGGGATACTGGGGACGGGCACCGGCCGCACGCAGCGAGGCGAATTCCGCCCCATGGAAGATTTCCTTGTAGCGGCCATAGGCGACCTTTGCCATGGCCACGGCGCTTTTGCCGCGCAGCGCCAGCGCCTCGTCGCTGCCGATGGCCTCGAGCCGCTTGTCCACCAGGGTATCCACCCGTGACAGGAAAATGCTGGCCACGGATTTCACCCGGCGCGGATCGCCGCCGCCGGCGACCCAGCGCTGTAGGCCGCGCAGATAGGCGCGCATCACCTCCATGTGCTGCAAAAGCGAAAAAATGAGCGTGACGTTGACACTCACGCCATGGGCGGTCAGCGTTTCGAACGCGAGCACGCCCGGGGGCGTGGCCGGGACCTTGATCAGCACGTTGGGACGATCCACCTTGGCGTAAAGGCGTTGCGCCGCCGCCACGGTGCCGGGTTCATCGTAAGCGAGGCTGGGCGAGACCTCTAAGCTGACGAAGCCGTCGTCCCCATCAGTGGCTTCCCACAGGGGACGTAGCAGGTCGCAGGCCTCCCGTACATCGGCCACGGCCAGCACCTCGAACCGTTCCTCGGGACTCAAGCCGCTTTCACGCAGGCGCGCGATTTCCTCGCGGTAGTAAGGACTGTCGGCGATGGCCTTTTGGAAGATCGCCGGGTTAGAGGTCACGCCGGAGACGCCGTCGCGTTCCACGTAGGCGCGTAAACCGCCTTCACGCAGGAGGGTGCGCGAGAGATTGTCCAGCCAGATGCTCTGGCCGTAGCGCTTGATCTCCAGCAGACTGCTGCCGCTTGTTGGCAGAAAGGCTTCTCTTTGCATGAACGCCTCCGCAGGGCAAGGGGTTAGAAAAACGCATCGGCCGGGTCGCCAGTTTCTTTATAGGGATGGCCGGTACAATTCTCAACCATGCACACGCCATGGAATCCGCAGCGCCTCCAGGGCCCGCTATTCGCTTCGCTTGCGACCGTGCTGGCGCGCCTCCCCTGGCCCGCGGGACGCTGGCCCAACTACCCGCAATATCAGGCCTTGCTCGATGGTCTGCCGATGCCCGTGATGAGCGGCCTAGGGGTGCCGCTGCGGGTGAGTGCGCCGCTGGCCGCCGGTCCGGATTGGCAGACCGGTTATGAGGCGCGCATCGCTCGTGAAGGGCTGCTGCCCACGCGCCTCCAAAATTGGCACGATCTCTTCAATCTGCTCGTCTGGGTGGCCTTTCCCCGCAGCAAGGCCGCGCTGAACCGCTGCCACTACCGGCTGCAGGAAGCCCGTGCGCAACGGGGAGAGGGCGGCCGCACGCCCGCCGAACAGGCGCTCGCCCAGTTCGACGAAAGCGGCGTGATCATCGTGGCCGCTGATGCCGAGCTCTTGAGCCTGATGCGCGCCTTCCGCTGGAAAGCACTGTTCTGGCAAAAGCGGGCGCGCGTGCAGACCCATATGGCCTGCTATCTCTTCGGCCATGGCCTCATGGAAAAGGCACTTGCCCCCTTCGTTGGCATGACCGGCAAGGGTGTCGTGGTGGAGGTATCAGCGGAATTTTTCCGTCTGCGTCTTACCGAGCAATTGGCGCGGCTGGATGGAATCGTGGCTGCGGTGGTACCGCAACTCACCTCACCCGCTGACCTGCAGCCGGTGCCGGTGCTGGGGTTTCCGGGCTTCACGTCGGCGAACGACGAGCCCACTTATTACGACAACCTGGCTTACTTTCGCCCCGGACGCAGGCGCGACCGGGCCGCCCCAACCTGACCCTCACCGTGAGCACTCTGGACGCTTTGCGTCACTTGCGCGGGTGCCAGGCGCTGCTCGGGAAACGACTAGGCCCGCAGCCGAGTCCGCAGGTCGCGCGTTTTTCGTTGGCGCGTCAATGGCCTGGCACACATGACGGGATCGTCATGCGCGGCCGGGTGACTTGGCATGAGGCTTGCAAAAATGGCCAGCGGAAGTGCTCGAATGGGCACCTGCCAGCGGGAAGTACGTGCTCTCCTTGATCCGGGCGCTTGGCCGGACGTGCGACAGCCGTCCGGTCTTTTTATCGCTGCGCGTGGCGTGCTTCTTCGTAGAGGGGCAGCACGCGCGGCAGATGGGCCTCGATGTCCTGCATGCGGTCGGCGGGATTGGGGTGGGTGCTCAAGAATGCCGGCGGCTGGCTGCCGCCCGCGGCCATCATCTTTTTCCACACGCTCACCGCCGCGCGGGGATCAAAGCCGGCGCGCGCGGTGAGCTCCAGTCCGATGCGATCGGCCTCCCGTTCCTTCTCGCGCGAATTGGGCAGCTGGATCGCCAGGGTTGCTGCTTTGTCCAGCAGATCCTGGGTGAGGGAACCCATGTTGAGGGCGGTGGCCAAGACAGCGATGCCCAGCTGCTGCGCCACCAGCTCGGACATGGCCTCGCGGCTGTGCTCGCGTAAGGCGTGGGCGATTTCGTGGCCCATCACCGCTGCCAGCTCGTCGTCCGTCAGCTTGAGCCGCTCGATCAGTCCGCTATAGACGGCGATCTTACCGCCAGCGGCGCAATAGGCATTGAGCTCGTCGCTTTTGAGCACGTTCACTTCCCACTTCCAGTGCGGCGCGTCCGGGCGGAACACGCCGGTCTGCGCGATGAGATCGCGGGCGATGCGCCGCACGCGCGCAGTCTGTGCCGGATCCGGGTTGAGGGCGCCGCGCGCTGCGTATTTTTCCTTCTCCTTCGCGTAGAAGGCGGCGGCGCTACGCTCCGCATCTTGGCGCGAGACCAAGAGGAGTTGCCGTCGCTCCACACCCACGGCGCCGCTTTGAGTGGTGGTGGCGCAGGCGCCAACCAGGCTCGCTACGAGCAAGGCGACGATGAAACGCATGGTAAACAGGCTCCGGGAAATCACCATTTGACGACATGCACATGTGTGAGACTGCGCCCAAGGAAGCGTTCGCCTATGGTCTGGAAGCGCAGCGGTACGTCCGTGACGAAGAATTCATAGCGGGGCGGGCGCGTGTCGGGGTTCGCCAGCCCTTGCTCGCGCAGCAACCGGGCGGCGCGCTCAGCCATGGCCTGGGCCGAGTCAATCAGGCGTATCTCGGCGCCTGCCACTTCCTGCAACAAGGGCTTGAGCAGGGGATAGTGGGTGCAACCGAGCACCAGGGTGTCGATATTCTCGCTTAACACCGGCCTGAGATATTCCTGGGCAGCAAGTCGAGTCACTGGATGATCGAGCCACCCTTCCTCCACCAGGGGGACGAACAGCGCGCAGGCCTGGGATACCAGACGCACCTCCGGGTCGAGGCGATGGATGGCCAGCGCATAGGCGTTGCTGTTGATGGTGGTGGGCGTGCCAATGATCCCGATGCGTCGCGTGCCGCTGGCCTGCACGGCCGCCAGGGCGCCGGCGTCGATCACGTCCAGTACCGGCACTGGCGAGAGATCGCGCACCATGCCGGCGGCCACTGCCGCCATGGTATTGCAGGCGATGATGAGGAGTTTCACCTGCTTTTCCAGCAAAAACTCGGCGATCTGGGTGGTGTAGTGGGCGATCGTCTCCACCGACTTCACGCCATAGGGCACGCGCGCGGTGTCGCCGAAATAGACGATGTGCTCGAAGGGCAAGCGTTCCATGAGGGCGCGCACGACGGTAAGACCGCCGATGCCGGAATCGAATACGCCGATGGGGGAGCGGGAATCGGGCTGCATGGGCGGCCAGAATTATAGCCCGTGGCGGCGCAAGGCCCAGACCACGTGTTCTCGCACCAGCGGTGAGGGGTCGTGTGCCCTGGAACGCAATGCGCTCACCACTGCCGGTGTCATGGGGGCGTTGCCCAGGGCCACGGCGATGTTGCGCAGCCAGCGTTCGTGGCCGATGCGGCGGATGGCGCTGCCGGCCAGCCGTGTCTCGAACTCCGCAGCGCTCCATGCGAACAGGGAGGTTAAGGCCGCGCCGTCGAGGCCATTGCGCACCTGGAAATCCGCGTCCCGGCTAGGCGTCGCGAAACGGTTCCACGGGCAAGTGAGCTGACAATCGTCGCAGCCGTAGATGCGGTTGCCCATGCGGGGACGCAGCGCTTCGGGGATGGCGCCCTTGTGCTCGATGGTGAGGTAGGAAATGCAGCGGCGCGCATCCACCACGTAGGGCGCGACGATGGCCCCGGTGGGACAAACCTCCATGCAGGCGCGGCAGCTGCCGCAATGGTCGGTGGTGGGCGGATCCACCGGCAACGGCAGGTCGGTAAAGATTTCGCCCAGGAAAAACCACGAGCCCCCGTTGCGTGATAGAAGCAGCGTATGCTTGCCGCGCCAGCCGAGCCCGGCCTTGCGCGCCAGCTCCACTTCCATCACCGGTGCGCTGTCGGTGAACACGCGGTAGCTAAATCGTCCCGCTTCTTGGGCAATCAGCCGGGCCAGGCGTTGTAGGCGGCTACGCAGGACCTTGTGGTAATCCCTTCCCAAGGCATAGCGGGAGACATAGCCACACTGGGGATCCGCCAGCACTGCCTGAGGATCGCGTGCGCTGGCCGGCAGGTAGTCCATGCGCACGCTGATCACGCGCAGCGTGCCCGGGACGAGTTCGGCGGGACGGGCTCGGAGTGTGCCGTGTCGTGCCATATAATCCATCTCGCCGTGCATCCCGGCAGCGAGCCATGCCGTCAGTCCCGCCTCGGCGGCGGTGAGATCGGTATCGGCGATTCCCACCGCGGAGAAGCCCAGTTCCTTGCCCCATTGCCGGATACGCGCGGCCAGGTGCGCGAAATCGATCCCGGAAGCCAAAGAGGCGGAGTCATGCATCGAGCTCATTATCCCAAGAAAGCGCATCTCGCGCCCGGCGCCCTGGCCTGGCCGCGGTGGAACATTCCCAAAAGCGGGCTCGCCTACCCGGGCAACCCATGACCCAGGAACTTAGCCGGTTTTTGCCGGACGAGCACGCCACCGTGGCGCTGGGCGCGGCCCTGGCGCAAGGCTTGCAACCCGGCATGGTGCTCAACCTGCATGGTGAGCTCGGGGCCGGCAAGACGACCCTGGTGCGTGGAATGCTAAGGGGACTAGACTACACCGGCCGCGTCAAGAGCCCCACCTACACCCTGGTTGAACTTTATACACTTTCTAAGTTATCCTTGTATCACTTTGATTTCTATCGGTTCGCCGATCCCCGGGAATGGGTGGATGCGGGCTTTCGCGAAGCCTTCGGCGGGGAAGCGGTCTGCCTGGTGGAATGGCCGGAAAAAGCCGGCGGCGCCCTGCCGCCGCCGGATTTGGATATCCACCTGTCCTTCCAGGGGGAAGGGCGCAAGGCGCGGCTGGTGGCACACACGGAGGCGGGCAAGGCATGTCTGGAGCGACTGGCACGGGGGCGGGAAAGCGACACGTAGCATGGCTTTTGCTTGGCCTGTGCCTGTGGGCCGGTCAGGGCGTGGCGGCCACCGCCATCGTCTCGGCGCGGGTGTGGCCTGGCGCCGAGTACACCCGCGTCACCCTGGAGGCGGCCGCGCCCGTGCGCTTTTCCCATTTCATGGTTTCCGACCCCGAGCGCCTGGTGTTGGACCTCGAGGGCGTGGCACTCACCGATGCGCTCAAGGCGCTACCAGCGCGGCTGGCCACGGACGATCCCTACGTGAAAGCCATCCGCATCGGGCGCTTCAAGCCGGGCGTGGTGCGCGTGGTGCTGGATCTCAAGCTGCCGGCCCGGCCCTCGGTGTTCGAGCTCAAACCGGTGGGCGAATATGGCCACCGTGTGGTGCTCGATGTCTATCCCCGCGAACCCGTAGACCCCCTGCTTGCTCTGCTCGAGACCACGCCGGGTCAGGCGGCGGCGGGACTGGAGAAAGGGGCTGGCGAGGCTGTTCCCCCGGCGTCGTCGCAGGCAGGCGCCGAAGGGGCAAAATCCAGTGAGGGCAAGAAGCGGGCCCGCAACGGCATGGAATTCAATCGCCTGGTGACCATTGCCATCGATGCCGGCCATGGCGGCGAGGATCCGGGTGCGCGTGGCTACCGGGGCACCCTGGAGAAGGACGTCACGCTGTCCATCGCCCGGCGGGTCAAGGCCAAGCTCGACGAGGAGCCCAACATGCGCGGCTTCCTCATACGCGACGGCGATTATTTCATTCCCCTGGGGCAGCGCGTGGCCAAGGCGCGCCGCGTGCAAGCGGATTTGTTCGTTTCCATCCATGCCGATGCCTTTGTCAATCCCGAAGCGAGCGGCTCCTCGGTGTTCGCCCTCTCGGAGAACGGCGCCACCAGTGCCGCCGCCCGCTGGCTTGCCAAGCGGGAGAACGAGGCGGATCTGATCGGTGGCGTCAACCTGGACGTGAAGGATGCCTATCTCAAGAAAACGCTGCTGGATCTTTCCCAGACGGCCACCATCAATGACAGCCTGAAGCTGGGCAAGGCGGTGCTCTCCGAGCTGGGCGGCATCAACAAGCTGCATAAGGGCGCGGTGGAACAGGCCGGCTTCGCCGTGCTCAAGGCACCGGACATTCCCTCCATCCTGGTGGAGACTGCTTTCATCACGAATCCCCATGAAGAGGCGCGCCTGACCGACGAGGACTATCAGGACCGCCTGGCCGCTGCCATCGTCGCCGGTATCAAGCGCTATTTCGCCAAGAATCCGCCGCTTTCGCGCAGCAAGCTGGCCGCCAACTGATTGCCGGTACCACGGCCGCAATCTGGGATAATCCCGGGCATGGCCGCCATCCGTGTCCTGCCTGAACTGCTGATCAATCAGATCGCCGCCGGCGAGGTGGTGGAGCGGCCCGCCTCCGCCCTCAAGGAGATCCTGGAAAACGCCATCGACGCCGAAGCGCGCGCCATCCACGTGCGGCTTTCTCAGGGAGGCGTGAAGGAAATCGTCGTCAGCGACGACGGCGTGGGCATGGCCGCGGAGGATTTGCCCCTGGCGCTGGCGCGCCATGCCACCAGCAAGATCGCCAGCCTCGCCGACCTGGAAAGCGTGCGCAGCCTGGGTTTCCGGGGTGAAGCCCTGGCCAGCATCGCCGCGGTTTCCCGCCTGCGGCTCGCCAGCCGGCAGCACGACGCGCCCCATGGCTGGGTCGTGGAGGCAGAAGGCGAATGGCGCGCCCCCGCGCGGCCTGAGGCTATTGCGCCGGGGACGGTGGTGAGTGTGCGGGATCTCTACTTCAACACGCCGGCTCGGCGCAAATTCCTGAAGAGCGAGGCCACCGAGTATGGCCATTGCGAGGAAATGTTCCGGCGTGCCGCGCTGTCCCGTCCGGACATCGCCTTCACCCTGCACCACAACGGCCGTGTCGTCTGGCATCTCATCGCTGGCACACGCGAGGCGCGCATCGCCGCGCTGGCGGGAGAGGCGTTCGCGCAGGCGGCTTTGCCCGTGGAGGCGGCGGCCGGGACGCTCATTCTGCGTGGCCTGGTGGCGCTACCTGCCTATTCGCGCAGCAGCCGCGACCTGCAATACGTGTTCGTCAATGGCCGTTTCGTGCGCGACAAGCTGCTTGCCCATGCCATCCGCGAGGCCTACCGCGATGTCTTGCACCACGAGCGTCATCCTGCCTACGTGTTGTTCCTGGAGCTTCCGCCCGAAGCGGTGGATGTCAACGTGCACCCCATGAAGATCGAGGTGCGTTTCCGCGACGCGCGCGCCGTGCACCAGTTCATCTTCCATGCCCTCGAACGGGTCCTGGCGCGGCCCATGGGCGGCCACGATGGGCAAACGTTAGCCCCCCCGGCGGAACGCTTTTCACCGTTGGGACGCGCTCATCCGGCACCCCATCAGGCGCCGCTCGCCTTGCGAGCTGCCGAACCTCTCGCGTTCTACGACGCCTTGTTCGGCACGTCCGCGCCTGGGGCCATCGCCCAAGACGCGTCGGTCAGTGTTGCACCCACCGAGGCCATCCCGCCCTTGGGCTACGCCTTGGCCCAGCTGCACGGCATCTACATCCTGGCGCAGAACGCCCAGGGCCTGGTGGTGGTGGACATGCATGCCGCCCACGAGCGGATTGTGTACGAAAAACTCAAGCGGCAATTGGAGGGCCGGCGCGTGGCGAGCCAGCCTCTGCTGGTGCCGGTGGCACTTCCGGCCTCCACCCTCGAAGTGGCCACCGTCGAGGAACACGCCGCGGTGCTGGAAGAACTGGGCTTTGCCATGGCTATCCTGTCGCCCCAGAGCGTGGCGGTACGCGCGGTGCCGGCGGTGTTGGCCGATGCCGATCCCGTGGGCCTGGCGCGCGACCTGCTGCGCGACCTCCATGCGCTGGGTGGCAGCCGCGTGCTCACCGAGCGCCGCAACGAACTGTTGGCTACCTTGGCCTGCCACGGTGCCGTGCGCGCGAGACGCAAGCTGTCGATTGCTGAAATGAATGCCCTGTTGCGCGAGATGGAAGTCACCGAGCGCTCCAGCCAGTGCAATCATGGTCGTCCCACCTGGTTTGCACTTTCGCTCGCCGAACTGGACAAGCTGTTCCTGCGCGGAAAGTGAACCAGCCCATGGGAAAGGAAGACGTGCTCCCACCCGCGATTTTTCTCATGGGTCCCACCGCCAGCGGCAAGACCGACATGGCGGTGGAATTGGTGCAGCGGCTGCCGCTGGAAATCATCAGCGTTGACTCGGCGCTGGTGTACCGCCACATGAATATCGGCACCGCCAAGCCGGATGCGGAAACCCTGCGCATTGCGCCCCATCACTTGATCGATGTCATCGAGCCGACAAAGGCCTATTCCGCTGCCCAGTTTCGTACCGATGCGCTCAAACTCATGGCGGACATCAGCGCACGCGGCAAGGTGCCCTTGCTCACCGGCGGCACCATGCTCTATTTCAAGGCCCTACGCGAAGGATTGAGCGATTTGCCGTCGGCTCATCCTGTGCTTCGTGCCGAGATCGAGGCCTGGGGGCGGGAGGCGGGCTGGCCGGCCCTGCATGCAGAACTTGCGCGACTGGATCCCCAGACCGCGGCGCGGCTTGCCCCCACCGATGCCCAACGCATCCAGCGTGCGCTGGAGGTGATCCGTCTCACAGGTGAGCCCTATTCCGTCCAGATCAAGCGGCGCCAAGAGGAGGCGTTTCCCTATCGCGTGCTGCCCATTGCCATCGTGCCAGGGGACCGTGCCGTGCTACACCGGCGCATTGCCGAGCGCTTCGTGGGCATGCTGCGCAAAGGGTTGATCGAGGAAGTGCTCTGGCTGCGGACGCGCTACGCGCTCGGGCCGCAGCTGCCTTCCATGCGCTGTGTCGGTTACCGGCAGGTCTGGCAATATCTGGAGGGGGAATTGCCCCTGAGTGAGCTGCCCGCGCGGGGCATTTATGCCACACGCCAGCTCGCCAAACGTCAGCTCACCTGGTTACGCGCCATGAGCGATGCGGTCGTGTTCGATTGCTTCGACCCCACACTCGCAACGCGCCTTGACCAAGCCATCAACCGGTTTCTGGAGTAGGCGCATGCGTGTCGAGCACACGCGCGTCGGCACCGCCCACGGCGAAGGTGAGGGCCACCGTCTCGCCCATCTGCAGCTGGCTGGCCCGAGTCACGATCTCACCTGCCTCGTTGCGCACGATGCTATAGCCCCGGTTGAGCACCGCCCGAGGATTGAGATGGCCGAGGTGTGCCTCAAGGCTTGCCAGCCGCTGGCGCCAGTGCGCAAGGCTCTGTGCCGTCGCTCGGGTAAGCCGTGTCCCGAGATGGTCGAGACCTTGCCGCCTGCGCGCGAGATCGGGACGGGCGGCAGCGAGACGGGCGGCGAGGTGGGCGAGCTGCCAGCGCCTGCGCGCGAGTTGCCCCTGCACGGCCTGGCCCAGGCGCTGCCGCCAGTGCGCGAGTTCATCTGCCTGCTGGCGCAAACGCTCGCCGGGATGGCGCAGGCGCTTAGCGAGATGGTCCAGATGCTGCATGCGTGTCTCGAGCGTGCGCTGCATGTCGCGCGCAAGACGGGCGGCGAAGCGATCGAGCTTGTGGGCGAGCTCTACGCGGTTGGGGCTTGCAAGTTCCGCCGCCGCAGTGGGGGTGGGGGCGCGCACGTCGGCGGCGAAATCGGCGATGGTGAAGTCGGTCTCGTGTCCCACCCCGCAGACGATGGGAATGTGGCTTGCCACGATGGCGCGCGCCACGATCTCCTCGTTGAATTCCCAGAGATCCTCAATGCTGCCACCGCCCCTGCAGAGGATCAGGACGTCGCACTCACCGCGCTGGTTGGCGATACCGATCGCCTCGGCGATGCGTGCGGCGGCGCCGCGGCCTTGGACCGGCGTGGGATAGATGACCACGGGCAGGCTCGGCATGCGTCGGCGCAGAGTGGTAAGCACGTCCCGTAAGGCCGCCGCTTCGCGCGAGGTGATGATGCCGACCGCGCGCGGGAAGCTTGGCAACGGTCGCTTGCGCTCTGGCACGAACAAGCCTTCTGCTTCCAGCCGCGCCTTCAGCCGCGCGAAGGCCTCGTAGAGGGCGCCCAGCCCACCCGGGCGCAGGGTTTCCACGTTTAGCTGAAAATCCCCGCGCGGCTCGTAGAGGGTGACGATGGCGCGCGCCTCGACCTGCATGCCCTCGCGCACTTCGAAGTCCAGATACTGGTTGCGATGGCGGAACATAACGCAGCGCACCTGGGCCTTGTCGTCCTTGAGGGAGAAATACCAATGGCCGGAGCCATGGCGCGTCAGGTTGGAGATCTCGCCGCTTACCCACAGGGGCGGGAAGCTGTTTTCCAGCAGCGCGCGAGTGCGGCGGTTGAGTTCGGAGACGGGAATGGCCTGGTCTTGGGGGGGCGGAAAAGGGCTTGACAACATGCGCGCAGTCTATCACCTATCCACACGCGCCGTCAGGGCGCGAGCGTTTGCTCACTAATCGCCGCCAAGCCTGGCATGTCGCGCTATCCAATTGATAGGACGTGTGTTTTTTTCCGCACAAAAAACTGGCGCAGACGAAATTGCCGCCTGCTTGGGGCACTTAGCATGTCTTCCCACGCGTTTTCCACATGCTTATCCACAGGGATTGTGGACAAGGCCCCAATCCCTTTGCCGGCGCGGGCTTTGCCCGAGCGGCTATGTCATTGACATATATGACGAGAGGTTTTATAGTTAAGCGTCGCGTCCAGCATCGCGCGGGGGAGCCGCCGTGGTGGCGCACGAATCGTGTCACTGTTTCTGCTCCGCTTTGCCCCAGGTCGCCATCCGCCTGGGGATTTTTTTGCGCCGGGCGGCGCGACGCTTTGTCGCACTTGCCCATCCCAGGGGGGCAGGCTAAAGTTACGCCCATTTGTCGGGAGGAGCGGGTGCTCAGCATCATCGAACAGGCAGGTTGGCCCATTTGGCCGCTCATTTTTGCTTCCATCGTTTCCCTGGGCATCATTGGCGAACGACTGTGGACGCTGCGCAGCTCGGTCATCGCGCCGAAAAACCTGCTGCCGCAGGTGCTGCAGGAGCTTAGGCAAAAGGGCGTTACGCCCGAGCTGCTGGAGCGGCTCGCCCGGGGTGCACCGCTGGGTCGGGTGTTCGCCGCCGCCCTGCGCAATGCCAACAGCTCGCGTGAAGTCATGAAGGAGGCGGTGGAAGAGGAAGGGCGCGCAGTGGCTCATGAGTTGGAGCGCTTCCTGACCACGCTGGGTACCATCGCCACCGCGGCGCCCTTGTGGGGTCTGTTTGGAACGGTGATCGGCATGGTGGAAATCTTCGCCGCCCTCAAGGCCGCGGGCACTGATCCCGCGCAGCTGGGTCATGGCATTTCCATCGCGCTCTACAACACCGCCACGGGATTGTTG
Organism: Thiobacter sp. AK1; assembly: GCF_039822265.1. Lineage (NCBI taxonomy): Bacteria > Pseudomonadati > Pseudomonadota > Betaproteobacteria > Burkholderiales > Thiobacteraceae > Thiobacter > Thiobacter aerophilus. Next base: position 93,609 of record NZ_JBAJEX010000005.1, on the reverse strand, counting down.
GTGGCCATTCCCAGCCTGATTTTCTTCCGCCATTTCCGGGCCAAGATCGACGCCCTGATCGTGGAAATGGAACAGCAGGCCATCAAGCTCGTGGAAGTGCTCCACGGCGAGCGGCGCTGAGGCAGCCATGGATTTCCGGCGCGGCCGCGAGCGCGAGAACGTGGAGATCAACCTGATCCCCATGATCGACGTGCTGCTGGTGATCGTGATCTTCCTCGCGGTGACCACCACCTTCTCCCAGATCGCCCAACTGCAAATCACCCTGCCCACCGCCGAGGCGGAAAAACCCGTGCAGCAGCCTGCCCCCATCAATGTGGCGGTGGATGCGCAGGGCCGCTATCTGGTGAACGGCAAGCCTTTCGTGGGCAAGGGGCCGGAAGCGCTGAGCGTGGCGCTCAAACAGGCAGCGGGCGACCAAAGCGATCCCATGATCGTCATCAGTGCCGATGCCCAGGCCACCCACCAGTCTGTGATCAACGTCATGGAAGCCGCCCGCCTGGCTGGCTTCGCCCGCCTGACTTTCGCCACTCAGGCGGGGCGGCACTGAACGCCCACCTGCACCCGCCTGGGTGTCGGCCCACTGCGTTCCATGGCTTCCACGTCTTTTCGCGAGTTCCTGAGCTGCTGGTTGCAAAGCCAGTGGGCGCGCTTTACGACTTGGCATGCTCTGCTGTTGCCGCTCGCCGCCCTGTTCGGACTGGCTGCGGCCCTGCGGCGCAGCCTCTATCGGTTAGGTTGGCTAACAGTGACCCGGCTATCGGTGCCGGTGCTGGTGGTGGGCAACATCGCCGTGGGTGGCACCGGCAAGACGCCCCTCGTGATCGCCTTGGCCCGACGCTTGCGGGAGGCGGGCTATCACCCGGGCATCGTCAGTCGCGGCTATGGCGGTGTGGTAGGCCTGCCCCGTGCCGTCTCACCCCAGTCTGACCCGCTGCAAGTAGGTGACGAGCCGGTGCTGCTCGCCCGAGCAAGCGGGTGCCCGGTGTGGGTGGGCCGGGCGCGCGTGCAGACCGCCCAGGCCCTGCTCGCTCAGCATCCCGAGGTGGACCTCATCATCAGCGATGACGGACTGCAGCACTACGCCCTGGCACGAGATGTGGAAATCGTCGTGGTGGATGCCCAGCGCTGGTTTGGCAATGGGCAGCTCCTGCCCGCGGGGCCGTTGCGCGAACCCACCTGGCGCCTGCAAACGGTGGATGCGGTGGTGATCAACGGCTGGCTGCCGGGCGCGCCGCTCAAGCGGCACGAATTCACCATGCGTCTCATGGGAGAAGTGCTCTACAATCTGCGTAACCCGGCGCTCAAGGCGCGGCCCGAAGTGTTCGCCGGTCAGACCCTGGTGGCCATGGCGGGCATCGGTCATCCGGAGCGCTTCTTCGAGCATTTGCGTAACCTGGGGCTTGCCATTCTGCCACGGCCGCTGCCCGACCATCACCGCTTCACGCCGGCCGATCTGGAGGAAGCGGCCGGACGTCCCATCGTCATGACGGAAAAGGACGCGGTGAAATGCGCCGGTTTTGCGGGGGATGAGGTCTGGGTGCTGCCTGTGTGCGCCGAGCTGGACCCGCGGCTTTTGCCCCACCTCCTCGATAAACTCAGGATACACCATGGATCTGAAACTGCTTGAAATTCTCGTCTGCCCCTTGTGCAAGGGGCCGCTGGTCTATCGGCGCCAGGCACAGGAACTCGTCTGCCGCGCCGACCGGCTCGCGTTTCCCATTCGCGACGACATTCCCGTGATGCTGGAGGAAGAAGCCCGTTCCCTTCCACCCGAAGAGGAAGTGGAGGCCTGAGGCCTTGCGCGATCCATGACGCCTTTCAAGATCGTCATCCCCGCCCGTCACGACTCCACCCGGCTACCAGGCAAGCCCCTGGCCGACATCGCCGGCAAGCCCATGGTAGTGCGCGTGGTGGAGCAGGCGCTGGGCGCGGGCGCAGAAGAGGTGTGGGTGGCCACTGACCACGAGGAGGTGGCGCGGGCGGTGGAGGCTGCGGGATACCCAGTGCTGCTCACCTCGGCGGCACACGCCTCCGGCACCGACCGTATCGCGGAAGTGGCGATGCGTCTGGGCTGGGCGGACGACACCATTGTCGTCAACGTGCAGGGGGATGAACCGCTGATCGCACCCGAACTCATCCGGGAAGTTGCACACGAGCTGGCGACCCATACCAGCGCGGCCATGGCCACCGCCTGCCATCCCTTCCACGACCTCGCCAGCATGTTCAACCCCAACGTGGTGAAGGTCGTACTGGACCGCGCGGGGTTTGCCCTCTATTTCTCGCGTGCGCCCATTCCCTATGGGCGCGATGCCTTCCTTTCCATGCCCTCGCGCCTGCCGACGGAGATGCCGGCGTATCGCCACATTGGTCTATACGCCTATTGGGCCGGTTTTTTGCGCCTCTACACGGGTCTGACCCCAGCACCCATCGAGCAGTTCGAAGCCTTGGAACAACTGCGTGCGCTCTGGCACGGCCACCGCATCGCCGTGGCCATCACCGCCCATGCCCCAGCCAGGGGGGTGGATACGCCCGAAGATCTCGCCTGGGTACGCGCCCAGTTCCAGACCTGAGGCGTGTCGATGCGGCTTATAAAGGGATAAAAACATTTTGCGCGGGCCTCAATTCCGCGTGGAAACACCCTGACAGCGTGGTGGTATGATTTGCCGACCCGCCAGTCCCTTCGACAAGCCTAATGGCGCGACCTTTAGACTTGGCTCGAGGGCTTGCCTGCAGGGGTGCTGGCCGCTTCCGCAATTCTTGCGGCATCCCTGGCAGCGGAAACAAGATAGAACAAGGAGGATTCATGCGTTTGATTCTGCTCGGCGCGCCCGGTGCCGGTAAGGGCACCCAGGCCAAGTTCATCACTGAAAAATACGGCATCCCGCAGATCTCCACCGGCGACATGCTGCGCGCTGCGGTCAAGGCGGGCACGCCCCTCGGGCTTGCGGCCAAGAAAATCATGGACGCGGGTGGGCTGGTATCCGACGACATCATCATGGGCCTGATCGAGGAGCGCTTGAAGCAGCCGGATTGCGCCAAGGGCTATCTGCTCGACGGGTTCCCGCGCACCATTCCCCAGGCCGAGGCGATGCGCAAACTGGGCATCGATGTGGATTTCGTGATCGATGTGGACGTGCCCGACGAGGAGATCATCAAGCGCATGAGCGGGCGGCGCGTGCACCTTCCCTCTGGGCGCACATATCACGTGCTATTCAATCCGCCCAAGGTGCCAGGCAAGGACGACGTGACGGGTGAAGACCTCATCCAGCGCGACGACGACAAGGAAGAGACCGTGCGCAAGCGCCTCGAGGTCTATCATGCCCAGACCAAACCCCTGTGGGACTTCTATACCCGGTGGGCGGCAACGGGCGATCCACGCGCCCCCAAGTGCGTGCGCATTGCCGGCGTGGGTCGTGTGGAAGACGTGCGCGACGCCATCTTCCGCGCCCTGGGCGGCTGAGCATTTAGCGATCCATGAGCAAGATTCCGGATTTCACCCCCACCGAGCTGGAGGTGGTGAAACAGACCGTGCGTGAGCGCTACGGCAAGGAAGTCGCCGTCGAGGTGGCCGACGCCGAGATCCGCATGTATCCGGACGACCGGGAGCTCACCGAGGTGCCGTGCCTGTACTGGGCCGAGCGGGGTTGCCAGTTCGTGATTTTCAAGGTGGGCGAGGGCCGCTACCGCAACCAGTTCTTCTACTCGGTGCGCGAACAGTATGGCACCGGCCGCGCTGAGTATGACGACATTCTCGATTGCGCGCTGACGCTGCTACGAGTGCAGGCCGACCATGAAGCCCAGCGCGCCGGCTTTTGAACATTCCATGAAAAGAGCAAGGAGGCAACCATGGCGAAAATGAATGCGTTCTATGCCCAGTCCGGCGGCGTCACCGCGGTGATCAATGCGTCCGCCTGCGGCGTGATCGAGACCTGCCGCAAGCACAAGGACAAGATCGGCAAGGTCTATGCCGGACGCAACGGCATCATTGGCGCCCTCACCGAAGATCTCATCGACACCAGCAAGGAATCCGCCAAGGCCATTGCCGCCCTACGCTACGCACCCGCCGGCGCCTTCGGCTCCTGTCGCTACAAGCTCAAGAGCCTGGAGCAAAACAAGCGCGAGTACGAGCGCCTAATCGAAGTATTCAAGGCACACAACATCGGTTATTTCTTCTATAACGGTGGCGGCGACTCCGCCGATACCTGCTGGAAGGTATCTCAGCTCGCCGAGAAGATGGGTTATCCCATCAAGGCCATCCACGTGCCCAAGACCGTGGACAACGACCTGCCCATCACCGATTGCTGTCCCGGTTTCGGGTCCGTGGCCAAGTACATCGCAATCGCCACGCGGGAAGCCAGCTTCGACGTGGCTTCCATGGCCAAGACCTCGACCAAGGTGTTCGTGCTGGAAGTGATGGGGCGGCATGCGGGCTGGATCGCCGCCGCCGGTGGCATGGCCGTAGACAACGAGCATAACATTCCCATCGTGATCCTGTTCCCCGAGGTGGAATTCAACCAGGAGAAATTCCTGGCGGCGGTCAAGGAAAAGGTGGAGAAATTTGGCTATTGTACGGTGGTGGTGTCGGAAGGCTGCCATTACCCCGATGGCAAGTTCCTGGCCGAGGCGGGCACGCGCGATGCCTTCGGTCATGCTCAGCTGGGGGGCGCCGCGCCGGTGGTGGCGAACATGATCAAAGAGGCGCTGGGTTACAAGTATCACTGGGCGGTGGCCGATTACCTGCAGCGGGCCGCGCGCCACATCGCTTCCAAGACTGATGTGGACCAGGCCTACGCGGTGGGCAAGGCGGCGGTGGAGTTTGCGCTCAAGGGATACAACTCGGTGATGCCCACCATCGTGCGTGTCTCCGATAAGCCTTACAAGTGGAAGATCGGCATGGCGCAGCTCAAGGACGTGGCCAACAAAGAAAAAATGATGCCGCGTAGCTTCATTACTGCAGACGGTTTCGGCATTACGCCCAAATGTCGCGCCTATCTTTCCGGGCTCATCAAGGGTGAGGATTACCCGCCCTACAAGGACGGTCTGCCCAACTACGTGCGCCTGAAGAACGTGGCAGTACCGAAGAAGCTCAAGGACGATTTCCAGCTTTGACTCACGGGCGCGGCAAGGCTCCGGGGCCGCCGCGCCCAAGCCAAAAGAGGGATTGCGTGACGCTCGAACGGGCACGGGAACTCCTGCTTGTGCAGGCCGGCTTCGGCAGCTTCTACAACGGCAATTCCGCCAAGCTCATCCTGTCCCAAGTACAGCGTGAGCATGGTCAGGCTGCGGTGGATCGGCTCATCGTCGAATGTGGTCTGGACCGCGTGTTCGGGTTCCAGCCCGGGACCCGTTTCGAAAACGGCATTGCCCACACCCGCTATCAATGAGCGGCACGCTAGCGTCGGGGAGCAGGGAACGATAACCGCGACATAAAGTAAGGAGGCGGCATGTCCCAGGAGCTTATGTTTTCGCTGGTCTGCGCGGCGTTGGCCATCCTGTATGGGGTGGTGTCCATACGCTGGATTTTGAGCCTGCCCACGGGTAGCGAGCGCATGCGCGCCATCGCCGCCGCCGTGCAGGAGGGCGCTCAGGCCTATCTCAAGCGACAATACACCACCATCGCCCTGGTGGGCCTGGTGCTGTTTCTGCTGATCGCCGTCTTCCTGCACCTGTCCACCGCGGTGGGCTTCGCCCTGGGCGCCATTCTCTCCGGCGCGGCGGGCTTCATCGGCATGAACATCTCGGTACGCGCCAACGTGCGCACCGCCGAGGCTGCCAGCCGCGGCCTCGATGCCGCCCTGAACGTGGCGTTCCGTGGCGGCGCCATCACTGGGTTGTTGGTGGTAGGACTGGGTCTGCTCGGCGTGGCGGGCTACTACGCGGTGCTCACGGCCACCGGCATGGCGACCGCGAGCGCCGTGCACGCCCTGGTGGGGCTGGGCTTCGGTGGCTCCCTCATCTCCATCTTCGCGCGGCTGGGAGGCGGTATCTTCACCAAGGGGGCCGACGTGGGGGCCGATCTGGTGGGCAAGGTGGAAGCAGGTATTCCCGAGGACGATCCGCGTAACCCGGCGGTCATCGCCGACAACGTGGGCGACAACGTGGGCGACTGCGCGGGCATGGCCGCTGACCTGTTCGAGACCTACGCGGTGACCATCATCGCCACCATGCTGCTCGGGGGGCTGCTGGTGGCCGAGGCGAGCGGCGCCCAGGCGGTGGCCTATCCGCTGGTGCTGGGGGGCGTGTCCATCATCGCTTCCATCATCGGCACCTTCTTCGTGCGCGCGCGGGAGGGCGGGAAAATCATGAATGCCCTTTACCGGGGCCTGATCGTGGCGGGGGCGATCGCGGTAATCGCCTTCTATCCGGTCACCACCTGGATGTTCGGCGAGGGGCTCGTGCTCAGTGACGGCACCGCCCTACCTGCCATCAATCTTTACCTCGCCGCCTTGATCGGGCTCGCGCTCACCGCTGCCATGGTGGTCATCACCGAGTATTACACGGCGACGGAGTATTCCCCCGTGCGGCACATTGCCGAGGCCTCCACCACTGGGCATGGCACCAATATCATCGCCGGCCTAGGGGTGTCCATGCGCGCCACTGCCCTGCCCGTGCTAGCGGTGTGCTTGGCCATCGCAGCGTCGCACCAACTGGCGGGACTGTACGGTATTGCCGTGGCGGCGACCGCCATGCTCTCCATGACCGGCATCATCGTCGCCCTAGACGCCTATGGTCCCATCACCGACAACGCTGGGGGCATTGCCGAAATGGCGGAACTGCCAGATGCCATCCGTGACATTACCGATCCCCTGGACGCGGTGGGCAACACCACCAAGGCGGTGACCAAGGGTTATGCCATCGGCTCCGCCGGTCTGGCCGCGTTGGTGCTGTTCGCCGACTACACCCACACTCTGGAAGCAGGCGGCAAGCTGGTGGAATTCTCCCTAGCCGACCCTGCCGTGATTATTGGCCTGTTCATCGGTGGCATGGTCCCTTACCTGTTCGGCGCCATGGGCATGGAGGCGGTGGGCCGAGCCGCTGGCAGCGTGGTGGTGGAGGTGCGGCGCCAGTTCCGGGAGATACCGGGCATCATGGAAGGTCGGGCCAAACCCGACTACTCGCGCGCCGTGGACATGCTCACCCGCGCCGCCATTCGGGAGATGATCACGCCCTCTCTGCTGCCCATTTTGGTGCCCATCGCGGTGGCTGTGATCATGGGCTGGATCATGGGGCCGGGGGCTGGCACCAAGGCCCTGGGCGGGGTGCTCATGGGTTCCATCGTCACCGGCATCTTCGTCGCCATTTCCATGACCACCGGCGGGGGGGCCTGGGACAATGCCAAGAAATACATCGAGGAGGGCCACTACGGGGGCAAGGGCTCGGACGCCCACAAGGCGGCCGTGACCGGCGATACGGTGGGCGATCCCTACAAGGATACGGCGGGGCCGGCCATCAACCCCCTGATCAAGATTATCAACATCGTGGCGCTGCTGATCGTGCCCCTGCTGTAGCGGGCGGGGCGAAAAAAGAGCCGGCGGGAGCCGGCTTTACTTTTGGGGCGATCGGAGTGTCGAAAGAAAAAAGCCACCCCCGCGAACGCGGGGATGGCCTGGATGTCGTCTCGGCTGCCGCCCTTAAAAGGGTGGTGGATCAGGCCGGGCGGATGTTGGAGGCCTGCTTGCCCTTCGGGCCCTGGGTCACGTCGTACTGGACCTTCTGGCCTTCCTTGAGGCTCTTGAAGCCCTGGGCCTGGATTGCGGAGAAGTGGGCGAACAGGTCGTCCCCTCCATCGTCCGGCGTGATGAACCCGTAACCTTTAGCGTCGTTGAACCATTTGACGGTGCCAGTTGCCATGCTGCTGTTTCCTTAACTCAAGAACGGACGGTCAATCCAACCAATTTGCTCCAAAGGCGCAGCGGCTACACCGCCGAATTTCCTTCAAAGTCAAAGACCGCGGCCAGTTTGCGCCCGTCATTCCCGGAAGTCAAGGGCTTGTCTTGAGCTGCAAGCAGCCGTCGCGACCCGCTTGCCCGGCGGCTTTCCAGAGGCTTGAGCCCAGATTATCCATTAGACCGGTGCGTACCCCAGGAGCTGCACTGCATTATGGGATCCACCGTCGTCCTGACATCACGCCCGCGTCTACGCGGGTGTGGGCGGCCCCATGCGGCCCGGCTTGCGCTCGACTTCTCGGCCAGATATTCAAGGCCTGCGACGGTCTTACCCAACCCAGGCGCGCCTGGGGCCACCCCCATCCCGCGTCCTAATGGATAATCCGGGTTGAAAAAAGCCGACCAGTAGTCCAAATTAATAGGCTATCGAGGCAGGCGCTATGGCACTGGACGATCAACTCACGCCGGTTCGGGAGGTGGAAGAGAGCCGGGTCAAACCCCCGCCTCTCTATAAAGTCATCCTCCTCAACGACGATTACACACCCATGGACTTCGTGGTCCTGGTCCTGCAGCGGTTTTTTCACATGGACAGGGAACGGGCCACACAGGTGATGCTCAAAGTCCACAGGGAAGGGCTCGGCGTGTGCGGAGTCTTTCCCAAGGATATTGCGGCAACGAAGGTCGATCTGGTAGTCTCCTTTGCAAGGCAGCACCAGCACCCGTTGCAGTGTGTGATGGAAGAAACCTGAAGCAGCAGGGTAGCCACATGATCTCACAGGAACTGGAAGTTTCCCTCCACATGGCTTTTGTCGAAGCCCGGCAGAAGCGCCATGAATTCATCACCGTGGAGCATCTGCTGCTGGCCATGCTGGACAACCCCTCCGCGGCGCAGGTGCTGCGCGCCTGCGGCGCCAACATCGAGGCGCTGCGCAAGGCGCTGTCGGACTTCGTGCATCAGCATACGCCCGTGGTGGGTGGCACCGGTGAAGTGGACACCCAGCCCACCCTGGGCTTCCAGCGCGTGATCCAGCGTGCCATTCTGCATGTGCAATCCTCTGGCAAAAAAGAGGTGACGGGGGCCAACGTGCTGGTGGCCATCTTCGGCGAAAAGGATTCCCATGCCGTGTACTTCCTGCATCAGCAGGGCGTGACCCGGCTCGACGTGGTCAACTACATCTCCCACGGCATTAGCAAGGTGCAGGACGGAGCCAACAAATCCTCGCCGGAAGGCAGCGGTGAGCCCGAGCACGAGCAGAATGAGCAGCCCGCGGGCGCCTTGGAAAACTTTACCCAGAATCTCAACGCCCAGGCACTGATGGGCAAGATCGATCCCTTGATCGGCCGCGAGGTGGAGCTGGAGCGGGTGATCCAGACCTTGTGCCGCCGGCGCAAGAACAACCCGCTGCTGGTGGGCGAGGCCGGCGTGGGCAAGACGGCCATTGCCGAAGGACTGGCGCGGCGCATCGTCGAAGGCGAGGTGCCGGACGTGCTCAAGAACTCGGTGGTCTATGCCCTGGACATGGGGGCCCTGCTGGCAGGCACCAAGTACAGGGGCGACTTCGAACAGCGCCTGAAGGCTGTGCTCAAGCACCTGATCGACAACCAGCGGGCGATCCTGTTCATCGACGAGATCCATACCTTGATCGGGGCCGGTGCGGCCTCGGGCGGCACGCTCGATGCTTCCAACCTGCTCAAGCCGGCCTTGAGCTCCGGCCAGCTCAAGTGCATCGGGGCCACCACCTACAACGAGTATCGGGGCATCTTCGAGAAAGATCATGCCTTATCGCGCCGCTTCCAGAAAATCGACGTGCCCGAACCCTCGGTGGCGGAGACGGTGGAAATCCTGCGCGGGCTCAAGTCGCGTTTCGAGAGCCATCATGGCGTGAAATACACCTCCGCGGCGCTGACCACGGCGGCGGAGCTGTCGGCCAAGTTCATCAACGATCGCCATCTGCCGGATAAGGCCATCGACGTCATCGACGAGGCGGGCGCGGCGCAGCGTATCCTGCCCAAGTCGAAGCAGAAGAAGACCATCACGCCCAGGGAAATCGAGGAGATCGTTGCCAAGATCGCGCGCATTCCGCCGAAGAACGTGTCTTCCGACGACCGCAGCGCCCTCAAGAACCTGGATCGGGACCTCAAATCCGTGGTGTTCGGTCAGGACGAAGCAATCGACGCCCTGGCCTCGGCCATCAAGATGGCGCGTAGCGGCTTGGGTAATCCGCAGAAGCCCATCGGCAGCTTCCTATTCTCGGGGCCCACCGGGGTGGGCAAGACCGAAGTCGCGCGCCAGCTTGCCTACACCATGGGCATCGAGCTGATCCGCTTCGACATGTCCGAGTACATGGAGCGCCATGCCGTGTCGCGCCTCATCGGCGCGCCCCCGGGCTACGTGGGTTTCGACCAGGGTGGCCTGCTCACCGAGGCGATCACCAAGCATCCGTATTCGGTGTTGCTGCTGGATGAGATCGAGAAGGCCCATCCGGACATCTTCAACATCCTGTTGCAGGTGATGGACCACGGCACGCTCACGGACAACAATGGGCGCAAGGCCGACTTCCGCAACGTGGTGATCATCATGACCACCAACGCCGGTGCCGAGGCCCTGAACAAGTCCAGCATCGGTTTTGCCCAGCCGGCCAAGGCCGGTGATGAGATGGCGGAAATCAAGCGCCTGTTCTCGCCCGAGTTCCGCAACCGCCTGGATGCCATCATTTCCTTCAAGCCGCTCAGCAAGGAGATCATCCTGCGTGTGGTGGACAAGTTCCTGATGCAGCTGGAGTCGCAGCTGCACGAGAAGAAGGTGGAAGCCACCTTCACCGAGGCGCTGCGCGAGCATCTCGCTGCCCGCGGCTTTGATCCTCTGATGGGGGCACGGCCCATGGCGCGGCTGATCCAGGACACCATCCGCAAGGCGCTAGCGGACGAACTTCTCTTCGGCCGGCTGGCCAATGGCGGCAAGGTGACGGTCGATGTGGACGATCAGGGGCAGGTGAAGCTCTTGTTCGTGGAGGAGCCGGAGACGGTGGCCTAAAAACCGTCGCTTTAGAACGAATAGCCGGGCGCCCCCCGGCTTTTTCGTGGCCAGGCAAGCATGCGCAGGATACGCATTCAGGTGGGTCGGGTGGTGCTCACGGCCCGCCTACGGAACACGCCCACCGCCGATGCCGTCTGGACTGCCTTGCCGCTGTCTTCCACCGCCGAGACCTGGGGCGACGAAGTGTATTTTTCTGTGCCGCTTAGCGTTCCTTTGGAGAAGGATGCGCGCCAGATCCTCGAACCTGGAGAGATCGCCTTCTGGGTCCAGGGCCAGGCTATCGCCATCGGCTTCGGCCCCACTCCCGTCTCGCGCGCGGGCGAGATCCGACTGGTGACGCGCTGCAATGTCTGGGCTGATGCCGAAGGCGACGTGACGTCACTACGTGCCGTCCACGCCGGGGATGGCGTCACGGTGCGTGTGGCTGGCGCTTGAACAGGCGCTGCCCCAGCCACTCCCACACGAGGCCTGTCGGCCGCTGCACGCCGGTGACCCAGTACGCGAAGCTGTTCTATTGAGCGTTACGTAAGTCGTTGACAGGCTGCGTAAGTCAAACGTCATTCCCGCGAAAGCGAGAATCCAGGGTATTCCTCGCCATGTTCCTGGGTCCCCGCTTTCGCGGGGACGACACAAAGATGTCGCCTACTTCCGTAATGCTCAATAGTTGCGCTCGACCCAGCACGGTTGACGCCGTGCCACAATGCGTCCTGCCATGAGCGATTGATCGCCTTGGATCAAAGCCATGGTGTCCTCCGGCAAGAGAATTCCCAACTTCACCCCGCTTTATGGACGGCCGCCCAGCGCATGACACCTTTGCGTCGCTCGCGAGCATGCGCCGTCCAGGAAAACGGCCATGGTAACGGGGCTTGCCTTGCCGTGGGCATGACGGTTCAGGCGCAGCCGGCAGCCCACTCTGTGGGACCGGTGGGTAACTTGGGTGCGTGCTAGCATAGGATGCAGTATCTGCCGCGGAGTGATTATTCATGGAGTCCCTGCCCTTCAGTCAGACCCGCAAGCGCGACGGGCGGGTCGTACCTTTCGATGCCCAGCGCATCGTCAATGCCGTGCGCCGCGCCATGGAGGCGGCGGGCGAGGGCGATTTGGCCCACGATCCCCCACGGGTGGCCGAGGCAGTGGTCAAAGCGCTAGCGGAACGCTTTCCGCCCACGCACATTCCCCACGTCGAGGAGATCCAGGACCAGGTGGAAGAATCCCTGATCCTCCTCGACTTTCCCAAGACGGCCAAGGCCTACATCCTTTACCGCCACGAGCGGGCCCGCATTCGCGAGAAGGTGAAGGAGGTGCCGGAGCACGTGCGTCGTCTGGCGGCGGAGAGCAAGCGCTATTTCCGCAACTCCCTGTCCGAGTTCATCTATTACCGCACCTATTCCCGCTGGATCGACGAGCAAGGCCGGCGCGAGACGTGGATCGAGACCGTGGACCGTTACATGGGCTTCATGCATGAAAAAGTGGGCGACCGGCTCGCGCCTGGGGAATACGCCGAACTGCGCGAGGCCATCCTCACCCAACAGGTGATGCCCTCCATGCGCCTGCTTTGGTCGGCGGGGAAGGCGGCGCGCAACAACAACGCCGCCGCCTACAACTGTTCCTTCATTGCGCCTACGCAACTCGACGATTTCGCCGAGATCATGTTTCTGCTCATGTGCGGCGTAGGCGTGGGCTTTTCGGTGGAAAGCCAGAACGTGCAGCTTTTGCCCATCATCCGCCGCCAGACCGGCGAGATGCTGCCCACCCACGTGGTGGCCGACAGCAAGGAAGGCTGGGGCGATGCTCTGAAGCTCGGCCTGAAGACGTGGTATGAGGGCAAGGACATTCGTTTCGATTTCTCGCAAGTGCGACCAGCCGGCGCGCGGCTTTACACCATGGGCGGGCGTAGTTCTGGCCCGGGGCCGTTGAAGGCGCTCCTGGAGTTTGCCCGCGCCAAGATCCTCGCCAACCAGGGCAAGCGCCTGTCCAACTTGGATGTACACGACATCATTTGCAAGATCGGCGAGGTGGTGGAGATGGGAGGCGTGCGTCGCTCCGCTCTGATTTCCTTGTCGGATTTCGACGACGACGAGTTGCGCACTGCCAAGAGCGGTTATTTCTACATCACCAATCCGCAGCGCGCCATGGCCAACAATTCTGCGGTCTATGAGGCACGTCCACGCGCGGTGGATTTCCTCGAAGAGTGGCTCGCGCTGGCCAAGAGTGGGACGGGTGAGCGCGGCCTGTTCAACCGCGGAGGATTGCCCAGGCAGGTGCCAGCGCGGCGCTGGCCGTGTTTCGAGCCCTATTGGCCCAAGAGTGGCACCAATCCCTGTGGCGAGATCATCCTGCGCTCGAAGCAGTTTTGCAATCTCACCGAGGTGGTGGCGCGCGCCGAGGACACAGCGGAGACACTGGCGCGCAAGATGCGGCTCGCCACCATCCTCGGTACCTACCAGGCATCCCTCACCTATTTTCCCTACATCTCCGACGAGTGGCGCAAAAACTGCGAGGAGGAGCGGCTTCTGGGCGTTTCCATCACTGGCATGTGGGACTGCACGGCGGCGCGAGATCCGACGGTGCTCGCGCGCCTGCGTGAGCTGGCGGTGGCCACCAATGTCGAATACGCCGCGCGTTTCGGCATCAATCCTTCCACCGCCGTCACCTGTGTGAAGCCATCGGGCACGGTGTCGCAACTGGTGGACTCTGCCTCTGGCATGCACCCGCGCTACGCGCGCTACTACCTGCGCCGCGTCCGCATTTCCGCCACTGATCCCTTGTTCACTATGCTCAAAGAGCAGAAGTTCCCCTACCACCCGGAGGTGGGGCAACTGGAGGCCTCGGCCACCAGTTTTGTGCTCGAGTTTCCAGTGAAAGCGCCGGAGGGATGCGTCACCCGCAACGATCTTAATGCACTCGCACAGCTCGAGTTCTGGAAGACGGTGAAGCTCAACTACACGGAGCACAATCCCTCGGTGACCATTGCCGTGGCCCCGGACGAGTGGATCGCCACTGCCGACTGGCTCTACGAGAACTGGGACATCCTGGGGGGGCTGTCCTTCTTGCCGCGCGCGGATACGGTGTATGAACTCGCGCCCTACGAGGAGATCAGCGCCGAGGAATACGAGCGCCGCATGGCCAGTCTGCCACGCATCGATTTCTCCCACATCGTCGTGTACGAGAAAGAGGACACCACCAAAGGCGCCAAGGAATTCGCCTGCGTGGCGGGGCAGTGTGAGATCGATCCGGAAGAGGGGTCTGTCACCGCCGCGCCGGGACGCTGAGATGCGGCTAGGCATCGATCTGGGCGGCACCAAGATCGAGATCATCGCGCTCGACGAGGCGGGGCAGGTCCGTCTGCGCCGCCGGGTGCCGACCCCGCGCGGGGACTATGGCGCCACACTCGCGGCCATCGTCGATCTGGTGCACGGCGCCGAGGCCGAGCTCGGGACGCGCGGCAGCGTGGGCATTGGCACGCCCGGGGCCCTGTCGCGTGCCACCGGGCGGATGCGCAATTCCAATTCCGTCTGGCTCAACGATCAGCCGCTGAAGGAAGACCTGGAGCGGCTTTTGGCACGGCCGCTGCGCATCGAGAATGACGCCAATTGCTTTGCTCTGTCGGAGGCCACGGACGGGGCGGGGGCCGGTGCGCCGGTGGTGTTCGGGGTGATTCTCGGCACCGGCACGGGCGCGGGCATCGTCGTGCATGGGCGGCTGCTCACCGGCGCCAATGCCATCGCCGGCGAATGGGGCCACAACCCGCTGCCTTGGCCCCGTGGCGAAGAGTTACCCGGGCCGGCCTGTTATTGCGGACGCCATGGCTGTCTCGAGACCTGGCTGTCTGGGCCGGGACTTTCCCGTCTGCACGCGGCACGCACCGGCGAAAAGCTCGATGTGCCCGACATCGCCGCGCGCGCGGCGGCCGGGGATGCGCGCTGCGAGGCCACGCTCGCGGAATATGAGGAGCGCCTGGCGCGGGGTCTTGCCCACGTAATCAATGTGCTCGACCCGGACGTGATCGTGCTGGGCGGTGGCCTGTCCAATCTCACGCGGCTGTACGCCAACGTGCCGCGCCTGTGGCAGCCCTATGTGTTTTCGGATCGAGTGGACACGCGGCTGGTTAGGAACCGGCACGGCGATTCCAGTGGTGTGCGCGGCGCCGCCTGGCTGTGGAACGAGGAAGGCATGACGGGTCAAGTCGCCGGGAATCGCGGCTAAAGCTGCTCCCGCGAGCCGGTCCCACAGGTCTTGCAGAGCCAGATGCCATGTCGCCCGTCGGTTTGGGCGCCACAGGCAGACGGCAACCAGAAACGACGGCAGCCGTGACTTTCCCGGCCTGGGTTCCCACTTGCCCGGGAATGAAGGGTGGTATGGCAGTGACACCCAATGTCATTCCGGTCAAGGGAAGCAATAGCCGAGATCCACATGCTGCCCTTGCCCTGACTTACGCGGGAAAGGCAGCTTGACCGTCGTTTATAATCGATCGGCCTCGGCGGGGCGGGACGCCGCTATGCTACGTTCCAGTAGAGAATCCGCATCGGCCTTGCAACCGAAATTGAGGCTTGCCGGTCGCGCCAAAGACCCATACCAGAAATGCAGGCTCGAACAATGAACCATGTCCCGCCGCCTTGGCTGCGTGCGCTTGAGCGTCTTGAGGCCATGATCGATTCAAGTGTGGCCACCAGCATCGCCCATGCCGAGAGTCGAGGCCGGCGTCTGGCCTGTGCCCGCGGTTGTGCGGCCTGCTGCCGCAGCCACGCCGACATCCCGGTCTATCCCTTGGAACTCATGGGCCTCTACTGGTTCGTGTTGGAACGGCTGCAGGGCAGGCTGCGCACGCAAGTCGCGCAGCAGCTCGCCCACTGGCGCACGTTGCCCGGCTGCCCCTTCCTGGTGGACGAGGCCTGCGCCGTCCATCCCGTGCGGCCCATGGCGTGCCGGCTGTTCAACGTCTTCGATCGGGCTTGCGCCGAAGGCGAGGATGCCTTCCATACCCGGCCGGGGGACGTGCTGGTACCCGAGCAAGCGGCCAAGCGCGAGGCGCTTCTGCTGCTGTTGGCCGGGCAGGGTGTAGCCGACGAAGTAACGCGCGAGGAACTGGTGACGACTGGCGCAGTGCACCGTCTCGCGCAGAATCTGCGCGCCCTCCCCTGGGAGAACCTGGCGGCACGCATGCGGGATTCGGAATTGCGGCAGGCTGCCGCACATGCTCAGAAAGGAGAAGACGAGAGATGAGCCAACACCTCGATGCCCTCAACCACCGTTTCGGTGTTTCCGGCCAGGTGAAATTCAAGCCCGGGCCCGGTGGCATGGACGCGGTGGAAGTGACCAATGAGCACGCCAGCGCCACCATCCTGCTGCAGGGCGCCCACCTGATCGATTGGACACCCAAGGGCGAGAAGCCCGTGATCTGGACCTCTCCGGAAGCGAAGTTCGCCCCCGGCAAGTCTGTGCGCGGCGGCGTGCCCGTGTGCTGGCCGTGGTTTGGTCCCCATCCCACGTACGCGGACTTTCCCGCTCACGGTTTTGCGCGTACCGTGCCCTGGGAGCCCATTGCCGTGAAGGCGTTGCCGGAGGGGACTTGGCTTGCTTTCCGCCTCATTCCCACGGACGCCACACGCACCATGTGGCCCCATGCCACCGAGCTCGTGCTGCAGATGGTGATTGGCAAGACGCTCGACTTGGACCTCGCCACCTGGAACCGCGGCAATACATCGATCACCATCGGCGATGCGTTGCATACCTATTTCGCGGTGGGTGACGTGCGCTTCGCCAAGATCCACGGGCTGCACATGGTGGAGTACTTGGACAAGGTGGACGGTGGCGCGCGCAAGGTGCAACTGGGTCCGGTGATCATCGACCGCGAGGTGGACCGCATCTATCTCGACACGCCCGATACCTGCGTGATCGAAGACACCCGGTTCGCCCGTCGCATCCGCATCAGCAAACAGAACAGCCATTCCACGGTGGTGTGGAATCCATGGCTTGCGAAAGCGGCGGCGATGGGTGACCTGGGACCCGATGGCTACCTGCACATGGTGTGCGTGGAAAGCGCCAATGCGGCCGACGACGTGGTCACCCTGGCGCCGGGCGGCGAGCATCACCTGTGGGTGCGTTACCAGCTCGAACCCATTTGATCCGGCATCTATACTGAGAAACGAAATTTCGGAGCAACCCACCATGAGCCGTGGTACCGAACTGTTGCGCCACCTGATCCTGCTGCGCCACGACCCCGATCTGGCCGTCGCTTTGCGCGAAGAAGCCATGAAGGGCGACCGCGATGCCCAGTTCGGGCTCGGCCTGATCTATGCCGAGGGACGCGGCGTCGAGCAAGATGCCGTGGAATCTTACGCCTGGTTGAGCGTCGCCGTGCTGGGTGGTGACGCCGACGCGGACCTCTTACGCGACGTGGTGTGTCAGGAGATGAGCGGCGAGGAAGTACAGGCTGCCCTGGCTCGCGCCGCCGACTATATCAACCGCATCGAAGTTGCCCACACCCGGCACTAGCCGTGCGCATTCCCGGCAGCCACACAAGCCATTGATTGAGCAAGTAAAACGGCTCTAGAGGGGATGCCCTGGCGTTGCACGAAATACTTGACTATCACGCTGGGTTACTGTCTAATAGCCGAGAGAAATGCTCAATTATTGGGACGGCCCCGCCGCCCCGTGATCGTTGGTTGATTTTTTGAAGTGGAGAGGTTGAACATGGAACTGCCCAAGCGTGATGGCGATGGCTATCTGGAAGACATGAACGAGTGGACGCCGGAAATCGGCCGTGCCATGGCGGAAGCGGACGGCGTAGAGCTGACCGACGAGAAGTGGGACCAGATCATGAAGGCCCGCCAGTACTACGAAGAGTTCGGCTCAGTGCCGCCGATCCGCAAGTTCGCCAAGTACATTGGCTGGGACCAGCAGGACGTGTTCAAGCTGTGGATGACGGGCCCCATGAAGCCCATCACCAAGTACGGCGGCCTGCCCAAGCCCACTGGATGCGTCTGATTCCTTATCACGCGCGGGACGCCACCGCGCCTATGCCTGCCATGGCCAACCGCGACCGGTTGGCCATTTTTTTGAGCGAGCTTTGTTGCCGTGATCGACGATTGCCGCCTCGAGACCGTCGAGGCTCTTGCGCGTGAGCTCGCGGCGCAGGGGCGGGATTATCTGATCCTTACCCCTTTGCCGGCGGCGTTCGCTGAGGTGCGCTTTTTGGGCTGCATAGAGGGGCGTGCCGTGGTGTGGCGCCTGCGCCTTGCCACCCTGGAGCAATACCAGGTGGAACATGGCCTGCTGCCCACACCGCCCGCGCGAGCGCGGGGCGTGATGGATCTCAGTAAGGAACAGCCCGACTGTTGGCGTGCCCAGGTGGCCTTGGCTGTGCCCGTGATCGACGAGCCGGTGGTGCGCAAGACCATCGTCATGATGCGAAATTACCGAGCCCTGCGTGCAGGGTGCAAGGTATGGGGCGATTGAGTCAGCGTCCCCGTTCCCAGTCCGGCGGCTGCTGGGCCAGTTCGATGTAGAAAGTGGAGAGGGTGGTATCGCGGCTGGGTGCGTCTTCCCCCTGGTTGCGGCAGAGTATCGCCTCTACGAGAGCGGCGTTGAGCATCTTGCGATCCACCACTTCCGGGTAGAGGCGGTGCAGCCGCTCCACTAGCGTGGCCTGCTGGCGCGCCTGCCGTTCCAGCTCGGCGCGCAGCGCCCTGTCCAGATCGGGCAGGGCGAGCAGCCAGGGCGCCTGCCAGGCCTGGAAGTCGGCGGCCAGGCGGCGGTGATCGCCATCCATCCAGTCCACTGCCAGGAGCAGCGGGGGAAACGCCTCGGGCGGCAAGCGCCGGCCGGCGACGGCACCCACCCCATCGGTATGGGCAAGGCCGGTACCCGAACCGTCGGCCTCGCGCCGAAACCACTGGCCGGCGGGATGCGCCCCGGCGCGGGCATTGACGTGCCGCGCCAGATGCTCCGCGGCCGAATCTCCTGCCCCGGCCAGGGCATCGCTGCGGAAGCGCTCCCGTGCCAGAAAACCCGGTCGCCATTCCAATTCCACGTCCAAATTCATGTCGCCGGGTTCCACCACGCTGTGCAGCAGCGCCAGCGGCTGGTGCGCCTCGTCCAGCAGCCAAAATTCGTGGCGATCGCGGAAAGGGAAGGGCACGCGTCGGTGCACCTGGGTCAGGTACTGATATACGATCGCGCCCATCTCCTCCATGCGCAGGAAATCCTCGGAGGGATAGATGGGGCCGCGCTTGAGGCCGCGCTCGACTGACCAAGCACCGAAACGGATGTCCGTAATCTGGGGATGGCAGCTCGCATCCAGTCCTTCTAGCAGGCTATCGTTCGCCACATAGATATCCCAGTGTACCCCGTCGAGGGTGACTGCCTCCGCGGCCTCATAGCGAATGGTGTGCATCGCGCCCCGGAAGGGATTGAGCAGACGCTGACCATAGCATTCCACGGACATGGCGCAAATTTAGCGCAACCAGGACCCGCCTGTCCAAAGCGAACATTGTGGTCGTCGGGCCGGACGGCTATGGTGAGGGAAGGCCACGGAGGTCAGACATGAAAATCTTCGCCTTGAGTCTCTTGCTGCTGGTGAGCGCCACATGCGTGGCGGAGGAATACCACGGTGCATTCGATGGTGTGGACACGCGCGCGGAAGGCACGCGCTTCACGGTGCCGGGGCAGCGTCTGCATCTTTACGCCACGGGCGCCCAGCGGGACGTGTTGCTGGCGGGCTTCTTCCATAAGGCGCGCCTGCGCGTGAGCTACACGCCTTTTCCCTGTGGTGGCGGTCTGACGGGCACCTGTGGCACCGTCCATGGCGTGGCCGTGGACGCCACCGACCTGCGCTGAACAACCACTGCGCTTCGATGCTGGCCTACCTGCCCCAGTATTGCGAACGGGCCCAAAGCGGCGGACTGGGCGAACCGGTCAACACGCTCACCAATCTCGCTTTCTTTCTGGCTGCCTGGTGGCTATGGCGCTCGCCTGCATGGCGGGGTGGCCCGGCCATCCGCCTGCTCGTGGTGCTGGTGGCGGTCATCGGCGCGGGTAGCACCCTCTGGCATGCCATCGCCCAGCCCTGGGCACTGTGGTTCGACGTGCTGCCCATCGCCGTGTTCATGGGCGTTTATCTCTGGCTGTGCTTGAAAAACGTGGCCGGTTTTGCGCCGTCCACGGCGGCGGGGCTTTTTACCGGCTTCGTTGCCGTGGAAGGCGTCATGGCTTGGCTCATGCCGCCCGATTTGTTGAATGGCGTGGGCTTCTACCTGCCAGCGGTGGCGGCTCTGTTCACCATGGGCGGCTGGTTGGCCGCCAGTGGTCAGCGTGCGGGGCGAGCGCTGCTTGGTGCCGCCTGGCTAATGCTGGCCGCCATCGGCGCGCGGCTGATGGACTGGGCTGTGTGCAACTTCCTGCCCGTGGGCAGCCACTTCCTCTGGCATCTCTTGGCTGCCGCGGCGCTATATCTGCTGGTGCGAGCGACGGTTCCCGCGTGAGCGGGGCCGGGAAGGATGTTTCCCGCTCGCGCTTCGCTCGACCGGAATCACCGAGGGGGCGTGATGCCCGCGCAGGTGGGAGTCCTGTTTTTCATGGCCATCTTCTTAGGACTCCGGTTGCACGGCGACGATGGCAGGATGTGATGCACTTGTCATCACTGGCGCCAGCCACTCAACACCTTGCGCAGCGCGTCCTCTTGTACAGGAATCGGCAGGGCCGCATCGATGCGCAGCCGAGCCCGCACCTTGTCCAAGGCCGCCTGACTTTCCGGTTCGTAGAGCACGAGGATCTTCGTTTCTGGAAAGGGTTGGGCGGTGGCGAGCACCGATTCCAGATTGCTCAGGCGGTCGCGGAAATCCGCCTGGAAATAGAAATCCGCCACGATTACGTCGGGCTGGAGCTTGCGGACCAGGGAAACCGCCTTGCGCGCCTGCCATTCGGTGGTGACGTCGAAGCCGAGCTGCTTGTACAGCGCCGGAAATTTCGCGTGGCCCACAAATTCGATGAGGGTGAGGAGTTTCTTGGCTGGGGGCATGGCAGAACCGCGGCGCGTGCGGCCGCGCAAAAAGCGTAATCCTACGCCTTTTCGTCGACGCGGGTGGTGGGATCATCGTTCCGCCGCTTGGCGCGGCGCCGGTCGATGCCGGAGCGGGTGTCGACCAGGACGGGCAGGTTGGCTACTCGGCGATCGCCCTTGCGCCGGTCCTCACCGCTGCGGCGCTCCACCGGGGGTGGCGCAGGTTGGACCGGGGCAGGTGGACTCGCCACGGGGCGAGGGCGGCGCCCGACTAAGCGCTGCTGGCTCAAGGGCGCGCCCACCGGCCGCACCGGCCGGATGCCCGTGGTTTCCTGGATATCGTAGGGATCTTCCGCCACCCCAATGGGGGGTGGCGGATCTACCGGAAAGCGCATTGTTCCTTTCTCCTGGCTAGTTGAAACAGCGACCCGTCCGGGGGCGGGAAGTTTCCGCATTTTACGGACAGGGAGGGCACAGCTTGAGGGCGACCTTGACCATCGAACGATCGTTCGATACGCTAAAGGCATGGCGGCTTCCTCCCTCGAGACGCTCCTGCAGCACCCGGCCCTCTGGCGCGGCGACGATCTCGCGCGGGTGGCGCAGCCCAGCCTGGCCACCGGCTTCGCGGCCCTGGATCGGGCGCTGCCGGGTGGCGGCTGGCCGGTGGGGGCGCTCACCGAGCTATTGCACGAGCGGGAGGGCGTTGGCGAGCTGCGCCTGCTTGCGCCGGCGCTGGCGCGTCTTACCCGCGAGGGACGCTGGGTGGCGTGGGTGACACCGCCCCATCTGCCTTACGCGCCGGCCCTGGCGGCGGCGGGCATCCAACTTTCGCGCCTGTTGGTCATCGGCAAAACCACGCTCCGCGACAACTTGTGGGCGGCGGAGCAGGCCTTGCGTGCTGGCAGCATGGGGGCGGTGCTGTTCTGGCCCAGCGACATCGATTCCCGCGCGGCTCGCCGTCTGCAACTTGCGGCCGAGGCGGGAGGGGCGGCGGGTTTTCTCTATCGACCCCTGCGCGCGGCGGAACAGGCTTCGCCTGCTGCCCTGCGCATCGTTCTGGAGGCACAAGGGGATGAGCTTTCCTTGCGCCTTCTCAAGCGCCGTGGCGCGCCGGCGACGGCGGCCATCCGGCTGCGTTTGGCAAAGTCCCTCGTCTTCCCGGGAAGAGAGGGAAGGCGCCCTGCCGCCTCGTCTTTCTCGCCGGGGCAAGCGTGGCACGCTTGAGTTTGGTGCAGATTCGTGGCCTCTATGCTGTGGCTGGCGCTGCATCTGACCTGGCTTCCCCTCGAGGTTTTCACGCGCGGGCTGGAACGCTGCGGTCCGGTGCTGGTGGCGGAGACGGGCAGCCGGGCGCAGGTGCTGATGGCTAGCCGCGCCGCGGAGAAGCTGGGGATACGGCCCGGCATGCCAGTGGAAGCGGCGCGCGCCTTGGGCCAGGAACTCTTGGTGTGCCGGCGCGATCCTCGGCGGGAAGCGGCGGCGCTGGCGGGGCTGGCCGCCTGGGCCGGCCAGTTCACACCCCACGTCAGCCTGGAAAGCGACGGCCTGCTATTGGAGATCGCGGGTTCCCGCAAACTCTTCGGTGGCGCAGAAAAGCTACGGGAGCGGGTTGCCAGGGAAGTGCGCGCCTTGGGCTATCACGCCCGCTGTGCGGTGGCCCCTACTCCCCGGGCGGCCACCTGGTTGGCCCGCGCTGGCAGCTGTTCGGTGATCCTCGATCCTACGCAACTCGCGCAGGCCTTGGCCCCCCTGCCGCTGCAACTGGTCGAGGCGGCCCAGCCCCATGCCGATCTGCTGATGGCCCTGGGAGTGACCACGCTGGGTGACTGCCTGGCCCTGCCGCGTGGGGGGATGGAGCAGCGCTTCGGAGCGGCGTTCCTCAAGGAACTGGATATGGCCTTGGGGCAGCGCCCCGATCCCCGTCCCTGGTTCACGCCGCCACCCCGTTTCCTCTCCCGGCTGGAATTGCCGGCGGAAGTACAGGAAACCCATGCCCTGCTGTTCGCTGCGCGACGGCTGCTCAGTGAGCTGGAAGGATTCCTGCGTGGGCGCGAGGCGGGGGTAGAGCAGTTCCAGCTCGATCTCCTGCATGGCGACGCTCCACCCACGCGGGTGACGGTGGGACTGGTTACCGCGCGCCGCGACGTTCGCCACCTGCTCGATCTTTTGCGCGAGCGTCTGGAACGGCTGAGCCTGGCGCAGCCGGTACGGGAACTCGTCCTGCGGGCGGCGCACATCCTGCCCTGCCAGCCGCGCAACCTGGAACTGTTCCCGACGGCGGAGAGCGAGGCGGAACACGTCACGGCCTTGATCGAACGCCTGCGCGCACGCCTGGGTGACGGCATGGTGCACAGCCTGGAGTGCGTGGCTGATCACCGCCCCGAACGGGCCATGAAGGCGGGCGAGCCCGGGGCGGCGCATCAGATGGGCGCACCTTCCCGCCCCCTGTGGCTGCTGCCCCGTCCGCGACCATTGGCCTGCCGGGAGGGCAGGCCCTACCTGGGCGCACCGCTGCGCATCGAGGCAGGGCCGGAACGCATCGAAACCGGCTGGTGGGACGGCCGCCCGGTGGCGCGTGACTACTTTGTCGCCGAAGCCGTGGGCGGGCCGCGCTATTGGGTGTATCGCGAAGCGGCGGAGGTGGAGAAGTGGTTCCTGCATGGGATTTTTGCGTGAAGCGTGAAACGCAGAGGTCGGGGGGGGGTAAAAGCATGAAACGCGGAGGTCGCGGAGGACACAGAGGTAAAAGTGTGAAAGGCGAAGAGCGCAAAGAGCACGAAGGCACACAAAGAAACCAAAAAAATCTCTGCGCCCTCCGTTCCTTCCGCGTCCTCTGCGTTGAAGAAAAAAGCCTGTTTCGCGATGACCCTGCCCCCCTACGCCGAACTCCACTGCCTCAGCAACTTCAGCTTCCTGCGCGGCGCCTCGCAGCCGGAGGAACTGGTCGCCCGCGCCCATGAGCTGGGCTACGCGGCGTTGGCGATCACCGACGAGTGCTCGCTGGCCGGCGTGGTGCGCGCCCACGTGGCGGCAAAGGCGGCCGGGCTCAAGCTCATCATCGGCAGCGAAATCAAACTCGCCGACGGTCCGCGTCTGGTATTGCTCGCCACGAACCGCGACGGCTACGGCAATCTCTCCCAACTCATCACCCAGGGCCGCAGGGCGGCGGAGAAGGGCCGCTATTTTCTGCAGCGATCCGCTCTGGAACACGGATTGGCCGATTGCCTCGCGCTGCTGTTGCCGGATGCGGAAACACAGCCGCAGGATGTGGGCTGGCTGGCCGAGCGTTTTCCCGGCGCCTGCTGGATCGCCTACGAGCGCTTGCTCGGAGCCGATGACGCGCAGCGCTTGGAGCAGGCCCAGTGGCTCGCCCAGAGCTGCCGGCTGCCCCTGGTGGCGGCGGGGGATGTGCACATGCACGTGCGCAGCCGACGTGCCCTGCAGGACACCCTCACCGCCATCCGTCTCGGCGTGCCGGTGAAGGAGGCCGGTCTTGCCCTCTTTCCCAACGGCGAACGCCATCTGCGGCCGCGCGCGCGGTTGGCGAAACTCTATCCCCCGGAACTGCTGGCGGAGACGCTACGGGTGGCTGAACGCTGCACGTTTTCCCTGGACAGCCTGCGCTACGAATATCCCCGCGAGCTGGTGCCGGCGGGAGAAACGGCGCAAAGCCATCTGCGTCACCTGACCGAGGCGGGCCTGCGCCGACGCTATCCCGCGGGCGTGCCGGACAAGGTGCGGGCGCTGGTGGAACACGAGCTCGCCCTGATCGCCGAGCTCGCCTACGAACCCTATTTCCTCACCGTGCACGACATCGTCGCCTTCGCGAAAGAACGCGGCATCCTCTGCCAGGGGCGCGGCAGCGCGGCCAATTCCGCGGTGTGCTACGCGCTGGGCATCACCGAGGTGGACCCCGCGCGCATGGAGATGCTGTTCGAGCGCTTCATCTCCCGCGAGCGCAACGAGCCGCCGGACATCGACGTGGATTTCGAACACGAGCGGCGTGAGGAAGTGATCCAGTATCTCTACGCCAAGTACGGGCGCAGCCGCGCCGCCCTGGCGGCGGCGGTGATCACCTACCGGCCCAAAAGTGCCATGCGCGATGTGGGCCGGGCCTTGGGGCTCGCGCCGGACCAGGTGGACCGGCTGGCGAAGAACCTCGCCTGGTGGGATGGCCACCAGGTTCTGCCGGAACGGTTGCGGGAGGCTGGCTTCGATCCGGACCATCCCCGCATCCGCCTGCTCATCGCCCTGGTGAACGAACTCATAGGCTTTCCCCGCCATCTTTCCCAGCACGTGGGGGGCTTGGTGATCAGCCGCGATGCACTCTCGCGCCTGGTGCCCATCGAGAACGCGGCCATGCCGGCGCGCACGGTGATCCAGTGGGACAAGGACGATCTGGACGCCCTGGGGCTGCTCAAAATCGACGTGCTGGCGCTGGGCATGCTTACCGCCATCCGCCGCGCGCTGGAGGGGGTGAGCGCCTGGCGGGGGCGGTCCCTGACCCTGGCCGACATCCCGCCGGAAGATCCCCGGGTGTATGAAATGATCCAGCGGGCCGACACCATGGGTGTGTTCCAGATCGAATCCCGCGCCCAGATGGCCATGCTGCCGCGCATGAAGCCGCGCTGTTTCTACGATCTGGTGATCCAGGTGGCCATCGTGCGGCCTGGTCCCATCCAGGGCGGCATGGTGCATCCCTATCTGCGCCGGCGCCAGGGACTGGAACCGGTGAGCTATCCCTCGGCGGCGGTGAAGGCGGTGCTGGAACGCACCCTGGGCGTGCCCATCTTCCAGGAACAGGTGATGCAAATCGCCATGGTGGCCGCCGGCTTCACCCCGGGCGAGGCGGATCAGCTGCGCCGCTCCATGGCGGCTTGGAAGCGGCGCGGGGGGCTTGCCCACTTCGAGGCAAAGCTGATCGAAGGCATGCGTGAGCGCGGCTACACGGAAGACTTCGCGCGCAGCATCTACCAGCAGATTCTCGGCTTTGGCGAGTATGGCTTTCCCGAATCCCATGCCGCGAGTTTCGCGCTTTTGGTGTACGTCTCCGCCTGGCTCAAATGCCACGAGCCTGCGGCTTTCACCTGCGCCTTGCTCAATAGCCAGCCCATGGGCTTTTATGCACCGGCGCAACTGGTGCAGGACGCGCGGCGGCATGGGGTGGAAGTGCGGCCGGTGGACGTGAGGCTGAGTGCATGGGAGTGCACGCTGGAGCATGCCACGGCTTCTTCCCCGCAGAAAGAGCGTGAAGGGCAGGCGGCGCCCGCCCTGCGCCTCGGGCTCAACATGGTGCGGGGGCTTTCCCGTGCCGGTGCCGAGCGCCTCATCGCTGCGCGCACTGCCGCCCCTTTGAACGACGTGGAAGATATGGCCCGTCGCGCGCGTCTCGACCGGCGCGACCTTCAGGCCCTGGCCGCCGCCGGCGCGCTGGCGGCTTTGGGCGGCCATCGCCGGCAGGTCTTCTGGGCTGTGGCCGGCATCGAGGAACGGCCACCCCTGTTTCGCGACGCGGCCCGGCAAGAAGAGCCGGTGACCTTTCCGCCGCCCAGCGAGGCCGAGGACCTGGTGGCCGACTATGCAAGCCTCGGCCTCACCCTGGGCCGGCATCCCCTCGCCCTGTTGCGCCCCGTCTTGGACGAGCGGCGCATGCTCACCGCGGAACGGATTCGTGCGCTGCCGGACGGCAGATTCGCCCGCGCCGTGGGGCTGGTCATCAACCGTCAGCGGCCGGACACCGCCAGCGGCGTGATCTTTCTCACCCTGGAAGACGAGACCGGCCACGTGAACGTGGTGGTGTGGAAATCCGTGGCGGAAAGGCAGCGGCGCGAATTGTTGCAATCAAAGCTGCTCGCCGTCGCCGGCCGGCTGGAACGGCAGGGGGAGGTGGTGCACCTGGTGGCCGGGCGGCTGATGGACTTGAGCGAGCTGTTGGGGCAGCTCGCGGTGCGCTCGCGGGATTTTCATTGAGCGGCGCCGCCTGGCTTCAGCCCGCCAGCTTGCGATAGAGGGTGCGCTCGCTGATGCCCAGCTTGCGGGCGAGGGACTTGCGGTCGCCGTCGTGGTGGGCCAGGGCCCACTGGAGATAGCGCAGCTCCGCCGTGGCCAGGGGCACGATTTCCTCCACCACCGGCGCAGGCGGCTGTGCGCCCACTTCCGGCGGCAGGTGTTCCGGCAGCAGGGTGTCGCCATCGGCCATGAGCAAGGCGCGTTCCATGATGTTGCGCAGCTCCCGCACATTGCCCGGGAAGTCGTGGGCGAGCAGCCGTTCGCGAAAGCCGGCACTCAGGGTCGGTTTGCGCTCGGGGGCAAGACGCGCGGCCAAGGTTTCGGCGAGCAACAGGATGTCCTCGCGCCGTTCCCGCAAGGGAGGTAACCCGATGGGGAACACGCTTAAGCGGTAATAGAGATCGGTGCGAAAGGCGCCGCGCTCCACCATGGCCTTGAGTTCCCGGTGGGTGGCAGCCACCAGACGGAAATCGGCACGCAGGGTCTCCACCCCGCCCACCCGGCGGAAGGTGCCCGTCTCCAATAGCCTGAGCAGCTTCACCTGCAGGGAGAGGGGAATGTCGCCCACCTCGTCCAGGAACAGGGTGCCGCCGGCGGCGGCCTCCACCAGACCGATCTTGCGCTGGTTGGCACCGGTGAAGGCGCCTTTCTCGTAGCCGAACAGTTCGCTCTCGAACAGCGTCTCGGTGAGGCCCGAACATTCCACCACCACGAAGGGACCGTCGCGGCGCGGGCTGTGCTCGTGGATGGCCTGGGCCACCAGTTCCTTGCCGGTGCCGGATTCCCCCAGCAGCAGGGCGGTGGTGTTGGAAGGGGCAACGCGGCGTATGAGCTCCAGCATGCGGTTGAAAGCGGGCGACTTGCCCACCAGTCCCCGCTGCGCCGGCAGGCTGCTCGCCTCGCGCACCACCTGCATGCGTTCCACGAAATGGGTGATGCGGCCGCGCGCGTCGCGTACCGGGGTGAGCAGCACGTCCACGTGTTCCTCGCCGTGGGGCGTGTGGTGCAGATGCAGCACCCGCGCCGGCTCGCCGCTGGCGCGGCTGGCGGCCAGGGGACAGGACTCGCCGCATTGGTCGCAGGGCTTGTCATAACCATGGGACACCGCGTAGCAGGTCTTGCCCACCACCTCGCCCTGCCCGTAGTGGCGGCGGTAGGCCGCGTTGGCCGCCACGATGCGGTAATCGGCGTCCATCACGATCTGCGGATCGGGCTGGGTTTCCAGAAAACTGATCAGTTCCTGCAGCTGGCGCATGCCGCGATGGTACTGCCAAAAATGGCACTCATCAAGGGAATGACTGACATTAATGGCGGTACGGCTTCTTTCCGCCTGCGGCGATATGTCGCAAGTCATTGATTTATCGCATGTCTATACTCGGTGTAGGGTCGTTGCCGCCATTGGCACGGTCTTTGCAATGTCAGTTGCCACGAAGGAGGTGCCCATGAAAATTCCCCGCAATCCCTTGGTCTTGGAAATTGCCGTCGCGCTGGTGGTGAAGCTTGCCTTGATCGCCGGGCTCTATTTCGCCTTCTTCAGCGGCGGGACTGCTAAGCCAGACGCCGAGGCCATCGCCCGTCATCTCACCGTTAAGCCTGCGCAATAAGGAGTGCCCATGCTGACCGAAGAACTCGTCGATTTGTCGCGCCTGCAGTTCGCCGTCACGGCGCTGTATCACTTCCTGTTCGTGCCCCTCACCTTGGGGCTTGCCTTCATCCTGGTGATCATGGAGCTCACCTACGTTATCACCGGACGGCCGGTGTACAAGGACATGGTGAAGTTCTGGGGCAAGCTGTTCGGCATCAACTTCGCCCTGGGGGTGACCACCGGCATCACCATGGAATTCCAGTTCGGCACCAACTGGGCCTATTACTCCCACTACGTGGGGGACATCTTCGGCGCGCCGCTGGCCATTGAAGGGCTGATGGCATTCTTTCTGGAATCCACCTTCATCGGCCTGTTCTTCTTCGGCTGGGAGCGCCTCAACAAGTGGCAGCACTTCCTGGTGACGGTGCTGATGGCGGTGGGCTCCAACCTCTCTGCGCTGTGGATCCTGATCGCCAACGGCTGGATGCAGAATCCCGTGGGCGCGGCGTTCTCCTTCACCACCATGCGCATGGAGATGACCGACTTCTGGGCCGTGGTGTTCAACCCGGATGCCCAGGCCAAGTTCGTGCACACGGTCTCCGCCGGTTACGTGACCGCCTCCCTGTTCGTGCTGGGGATTTCCAGCTGGTATCTGCTCAAAGGCCGGGATCTGGAATTCGCGCGCCGCTCCTTCCGCATCGCCGCCGGTTTCGGTTTTGCCTCCGCGCTGTCGGTGATCGTGCTGGGGGATGAGTCCGGCTACACCGTGGGCGAGGCGCAGCAGACCAAGATGGCGGCCATCGAGGCCATGTGGCACACCGAGCCGGCGCCGGCGCCCTTCGTGCTGTTCGCCCTGCCCAATCAGGACGCCCAGCGCAACGACTACGAGATCAAGATTCCCTATTTGCTGGGCCTGATCGGCACGCGCTCGGTGAGCCAGACCCTGCCCGGCATCGATGAGATCAAGGAGAAGAACCGGGCGCGGATCGAGCGCGGCATCCTCGCCGTGGGTGCCCTGGAGCGGCTGCGGCGCGACAAGAACGATCAGCAGGCGCTGGCAACGTTCGAAGCGCACAAGGACGACCTGGGTTTCGGCCTGCTGCTCAAGAAATACACACCCGATGTGTCGAAGGCCACGCCGGAGATGATCCAGCAGGCGGTGGAGGACACCATCCCGCGCGTCGCGCCCCTGTTTTGGAGCTTTCGCCTGATGGTGGCGCTGGGCTTTGCCTTCCTCGCCCTGTTCACCCTGGCGCTTTACTACTCGGTCAAGGGCACCTTCATCAGCAAGACCTGGCTGCTCAAATGGGCCCTGTGGTTCATTCCCATGCCCTGGATCGCCGCAGAGCTGGGCTGGTTCGTGGCGGAGTATGGCCGCCAGCCTTGGACCATCTACGGTGTGCTGCCCACCCATCTGTCCGTGTCCAATCTGACCCCCGGGGCGATCTACGGCTCGCTGGCCGGCTTCATCGGCTTCTACACGCTGCTTTTGGTGATCGAGCTTTATCTGATGGTGAAGTACGCGCGGCTCGGGCCTTCCAGCCTTGGGCTCGGTAAATACCACCACGAAAAAACCGGCGGCGGCGCGGTGCCTGCCACGGCACCCGCGGCCAAGATCTGAGGAGAAAACCATGCTGGAATACGCAACCCTGAAACTGATCTGGTGGCTGCTGGTAGGCGTGCTCTTGGTGGGCTTCGCCATCATGGACGGCCACGACATGGGCGTGGGCACGCTGCTGCCCTTCGTGGGCAGAAACGACCTGGAACGGCGCGCGGTGATCAATACCGTCGCGCCCCACTGGGATGGCAACCAGGTCTGGTTCATCACCGCCGGCGGCGCCATCTTCGCTGCTTGGCCGCTGGTGTATGCCACCGCCTTCTCCGGCTTCTACTGGGCCATGATGGCGGCCCTGTGGGCGCTCTTTTTCCGGCCGGTTGGCTTCGATTACCGATCCAAGATCCAGAACCCTACCTGGCGCGCCACGTGGGACTGGGGTCTGTTCGTCGGCGGGGCGGTGCCGCCCATCATCTTCGGCGTGGCCTTCGGCAATCTCCTGCAGGGTGTGCCGTTCCGCTTCGACGACAGCCTGGTGTCCACCTATACCGGCAGCTTCTGGCAACTGCTCAATCCCTTCGGCCTGCTCGCCGGTGTGGTGAGCCTGTCCATGCTTACCTTCCAGGGCGCAAATTACCTGATGATGCGCAGTGAGGGCGATATCTACCGCCGCACCCGCGTGGCGAGCCTGATCTTCGGGGCCCTCACCTTGATCACCTTCGGGCTGGCCGGCTTATGGCTGAGTAAGGGCATCGACGGCTACGTCATCACCAGCACGGTGAATCCCAATGCCATGCCCGATCCTCTGGACAAGACGGTGGTGCGCGAGGCCGGTGCTTGGCTGGCCAATTACGGCCATTATCCCTGGACCCGCTTCGTGCCCACCACCGCCTTCCTCGCCGGCGCCTTGGGGCTTTTGTTCGCCTGGCGCAACCGGCCGGGGCTGGCCTTCGTCGCCTCCAGCGTGACCTGCGCGGCCATCATCGGCACCGCCGGCGTGTCCATGTTCCCCTTCGTCATGCCCTCGTCCCTGGACCCGCGTTCCAGCCTCACGGTGTGGGACAGCGTGTCTTCACCCCTGACCCTGGGCCTGATGCTGGGTGCGACGGTGGTGTTCATGCCCCTCATCGTGTTCTACACCGCCTGGGCCTACACGGTCATGTGGGGCAAGGTGACCACGGACTACATCCGCACCCACGACAAATCGGTTTACTGAGCAAAGGAGAACGCCATGTGGTATTTCGCCTGGATACTGGGGGTCACCATGGCCGTGCTGCTTGCGGCCCTGAGCGCCATGATGTGTGACGCCAAGGAATGCGCCACGGACGAGCAAAAGCGCAAGCAGGCGAGCCAATGAGCCGACGCGTGAGCATCATCGGCAGCGGTTTCGCCGCCCTCACCGCGGTGCGTGAACTGCGTGCGCGCGCACCCCACGTGGAGCTCACCCTGATCGCTCCCGAGCCCCGGCTGCTCTACTTCCCTAGCCTCATCTGGATTCCCTCGGGCCTGCGCACGGGGGATGCGCTGTCCATCGATCTGCGGGATTTCCTCGCGCGCCTCGATGTGCGCTTCCATGCAGGACGGGTCATTGGACTGGCCGAGGGCGGGCGCCGGGTGATCACCGATCGGGGGGAGGTGGAAAACGACGCCCTGCTCATTGCCAGCGGCGGCCGCTTCCTGAAGAGTCTGCCCGGCATCGAGCATGCGCTCACCGTGTGCGAGGGCGTGGCCGCGGCAGAGGCGATCCGCGACCGGTTGGCGGCGATGGACGGCGGCACCCTCGCCTTCGGCTTCGGCACCCATCCCAAGGAGCAGGGCGCGATGCGCGGCGGCCCCATGTTCGAGCTCTTGTTCGGCATCGACACCCTGCTGCGCCGTCAGGGGCGGCGCAGCCGCTTCAAGCTGGTGTTCTTCAACGCGGCCAAGGAGCCGGGCAAGCGGCTGGGGGAGAAGGCCGTGGCGGGCCTTTTGCGCGAGATGGCCCGGCGCGACATCGCCACCCATCTGGGTCACAAGGTGCTCGGCTTCGAGGCGGACCGGGTGAAGACCGAAGGCGGCGACATCGCGGCCGACCTGATCCTGTTCATGCCGGGCATGACCGGCCCCGCGTGGGCGGCGGAATCGGGGCTTCCCCTGTCGGAAGGGGGCTTCTTCAAGGCCGATGGCCATTGCCGGGTGGAAGGAGCGGACAAGGTGTTCGTGGCGGGCGATGCCGGCAGCTATCCGGGCCCCGACTGGCTGCCCAAGCAGGCTCACATGGCGGATCTACAGGCGAAGACGGCCGTGCAAAACCTGCTTGCCGCCCTCGATGGTCGGCCCGCGAGCGCGCGCTTCAAGCCCGAGCTCATCTGCATCGTTGATACGCTGGATCGCGGCATCCTGGTCTATCGTAGCGAGACGCGCGCTCTCATTCTGCCGCCCTGTCGTCTGTTCCACTGGGCCAAGCGCTTCTTCGAGTGGCTCTACCTGCGTCCCTACCGGAGCTGACCATGGCTGCCTCTGCCTTGGCGCGGGGTCTGTCCCTGCTGGGCGCCTTCACCCTGATGCTGCTCGTGACCCTGGCGCCGCGTGCCCTCACCACACCTGAGGGCGGCGCGGTGAGTCACGGCCTGCTCATGCTGGTGATGTGGGGATTGTCCGCGGGCTTCGTGCACGGCGTGGGCTTCGTGCCGCGGCACCCCGTTGTGCGGTTACTGCTGGGCCCCATCCCAGCCTGGCTGGGCATGGGACTCGGGTTTTCTTTTTACCTTCGTTATTTCATGGGTTGATTCATGCACACGAAACCGGATGTTTCTTCTCCCTATGAGCGCATCGGCGGGGATGCGGGGCTGCGCCGCCTGGTGACGCGCTTCTATACCCTCATGGACACCCTGCCGGAAGCCTATGCCGCGCGGAAGCTCCATCCCGCCGACCTGAGCGGCTCGGCGGAGAAGCTGTTCGATTTTCTCTCGGGCTGGCTGGGCGGGCCGCCGCGCTACCTGGAAAAGCACGGGCATCCCATGCTGCGGCGGCGTCACCTGCCCTATGCCATCGGTCCGCAAGCGCGTGACGAGTGGCTTTTGTGCATGCGCCTCGCCCTGGAAGAGACGGTCGCCGACGTGAGCCTGCGGCGCGCCCTCGAGATGCGCTTTGCCGAACTGGCGGAACACCTGCGCAACCAGGGCGAGGGTCGGCAATCCTGCGATCATCCCCCCTTCCCGCCTAACCCGCATGCCGACCCCAGGCCGCGCCACGGCGGCGTGGGGCAGGTTTAGGCCGTTCCGAGTAGGAACGGCAGCATCGAAGCATTCCACTTCCTTTCATGTCCAGGAGACATTCATGAAGCACACCCTGTTGCAGGAAAAATACCCCGTCTATGTCGCCGAGATCGACAAGAGCGAGACAGCGGCCCAGAGCGTCGACGAGGTGGTGGCCTATCTCAAGCAGAAGATCGCGGAAAACCCCAAGGTGCAGTTCATCGGCGTGTTCGACCACTACGCCCATACCCAAGGCATCGGCGGCGAGATCAACCCGGAGATCAAGGCAGCGGTGGACGTCATCTTCTGCTTTGGCTTCGCCCTGCCCAATCCCCAGGTGTTGGCCGTGCGGCCGCGCGCCATCGGCGTGGCGGACTTGGGCAGCAAATTCGTGGTGAGCTTCATGGAAGCACCCATGCCGCCTGCCAATGCGGCCATGGAGGCTTGGGTGCAGGGCTTGCGCCGGGCCGCGTGAGCTTTTTTCGCAACGACTCCCGACCAGGAACCCACATGGCCCATATCGTCATCATCGGCGCGGGCACTGGCGGCACACCGGCCGCCTACGAGATCCGCGCCCTGCTGGGTAAGGCGCATCGCGTCACCCTCATCAATGCCCACGAGCACTTCCAGTTCGTGCCTTCCAATCCCTGGGTGGCCCTGGGCTGGCGCGATGCCAGTCATGTGAGCTTTCCCCTACGTCCCTACCTGGAAAAGAAGGGCATCGAGTTCATCGCCCGCCGCGTGGAGCATATCGACCCCACCGCCCAGCGCCTCACCCTGGCCGATGGCGGCACGGTGGACTACGACTATCTGGTGCTCACCACCGGGCCGCGCCTGGCCTTCGAGCTCACGCCCGGTGCCGGCCCCGAGACCGGCCACACCCATTCCGTATGCACCCTGGCCCATGCGGAGCGCGCCTATGGCGCCTATCAAGCCTTCCTCGAGGACCCGGGCCCGGTCATCGTGGGCGCCCTGCCCGGCGCTTCCTGCTTCGGGCCGGCCTACGAATACGCCATGGCGCTGGAGACCGACCTGCGCCGGCGCAAGCTGCGCCACAAGGTGCCCATCACCTACGTCACGCCCGAACCTTACGTGGGCCACATGGGGCTGGGCGGAGTAGGGGACTCCAAGGGGCTATTGGAAGCGGAAATGCGCCAGCGCCACATCAAGTGGATCACCCACGCCAAGGTGACGGCGGTGGAGCCCAACCGCATGCACATCGAGGAATACAACGACCTCGGTGAGAAGATCCGCGAGCAGGTGCTGGACTTCAAATACGCCATGATGCTGCCCGCCTTCCGCGGCGTGGAGGCGGTGGCGCAGGTGGTAGGCCTCACCAACGCCGCGGGCTTCGTGGTCGTGGACGAACAGCAGCGCAGCCCCCGCTATCCCAACATCTACGCCGCGGGCGTGGGAATCGCCATTCCTCCGGTGGAGGTGACGCCGGTGCCCACCGGCACACCCAAGACCGGCTACATGATCGAGTCCATGGTCTCGGCCATCGCCCACAACATCGCCGATGAGCTGGCGGGCCTGCCGCCCACCCATACCGGCACCTGGAGCACCATTTGCCTGGCCGACATGGGCGACACGGGCGCGGCCTTCGTGGCGATTCCCCAGATCCCGCCGCGCAACGTGACCTGGGCCAAGCAGGGCAAATGGGTGCACCTGGCCAAGGCGGCCTTCGAGAAGTATTTCCTGCGCAAGATGAAGACCGGCAATTCCGAACCCATCTACGAAAAATACATGCTCAAGGCCTTGGGCATCCAGCGCCTGAAATAGCACCCTGGGCCGGTCCCGGTGTCCCGTAAAATGCGCGGATGCTGGCCCTGCGCATTTTTTCCATCGTCTTTCCCGTGTTCGCCGTCATCGGCCTGGGCTGGTGGTATGGGCGCGTCAAGCGGCCGGACATCCAGGTCACCAACCAGATCAGCATGGACGTGCTGGTGCCGGCCCTGGTGTTCGCTGCGCTGGCCTCAAAGTCCTTCGATTTCGCCCACTACTGGCCGCTGGCCGTGGGCGGTGTGGCGGTGATCCTGGGTTCGGGCCTTCTGGCCTGGCCGGTGGCGCGCCTCATGGGGGTGGATGGCAAGACTTTCGTGCCGCCCATGATGTTCAACAACTCGGGCAACATGGGCATCCCCCTCCTGGTCTTGGCCTTCGGCGAGCAGGCTTTGGGTGCGGCCATCGTCTTGTTCCTGGTGGAGATGATTCTGCACTTCTCCCTGGGCCCTTACCTACTCGCCCATCGCCTGCATCCGCTGGCATTGCTCAAGACACCGGTGATGGCGGCCACCGTCTTGGGCGTGGCGGTGAGTTTCAGTGGCGCGGCGGTGCCTGTGCCCCTTTACACCGCCATCAAGATGGTGGGGGATGCCTCCATCCCCATGCTCTTGTTCGCATTGGGGGTGAGGCTCAATCAGGTCTCCTTCCGGGACTGGCGGCTCGGCGCGGTGAGCGGCATCGTCGCGCCGGCCACGGGCGTCCTCATGGTGGGCCTGGTGGCGCCCCTGCTTCCCCTCACGCCCCAGCAGCAATCCATGCTGCTGGTGTTCGGTGCGCTGCCGCCGGCGGTGCTCAACTACCTGATGGCGGAACAGTACCGGCAGGAGCCGGAGAAGGTGGCGTCCATCGTCCTGCTGGGCAATCTGGCGTCGCTGGCGGTGATGCCGGTAGTATTGGCTTTTGCCCTGTCCTGAGATCATGGCCATCACGCTGCCCCCCAACAACACCGACGTTCCCGCCGCCTACCTGGGCGCCTGGCGCAAGCGCACCGCCGATACCCACAGCCTGTGGCTGCAGACCACGCGCCTGCACGCCATGATCGACATTCCTGCCGACCGGCCGGATTTCTCCGGGCGGGCTTCTTGGGAACAGTTCAGCGATGAGGAGCTGATGGTGCTCGCCCACCAGGGCGGTGTAGCGGGCGCGTGTATCGCCGCGGAAGACGTCCTGCACCGCCGCCGCCAGCTCGACTACCTGCCCCAGCGCGGGCAAGCTTTCCTGCGCCGCATGCGAGCCGAGGGGGCGGTGCTGCGGGAATTCTGCCTGGACGGTCGGGAAACCGCGGTGTGGGAACGTCTCGCCGGCCCCGAGGGCGGGGTGGTGGGGCTGCGCTTCCACGACGTGGAAGTGGGCGTAGCCCACGGCGACCAATGTCGCGGCTATCTGCTGGTGGTTGGGCCGCATTTCGCCTATGTGCGCGACCGCTTCGTGGCCACCCAGCGTGCGGAATCGCTGGCCATGCTGGCGGAGCTCAAGAACTTCACGCGGGCGCAGCTCATCGCCGTGCTGGATTTCGAGCTGTCCTTCGGCCGGCGCGATGGCGCGCATCCCTGGCGCATCGAACTTTCCACCATTCCGTTTCGCGAAGGCCGTCGGCTCATGGATGACGCGATTCTGCGCCGCATCATCGACGGCGCGGGGCGGGGCCCGGAAAAGATCCAGCGGCAAGGGCGAAGCTTCCTGCGCTACTGGACGCTGGACGAGTGGCAGCCGCGCGTCAGTGAGCCGGCGCGGTGAGGGGGCGGCGCGGCGGCGAGGCACCCATCCGCCGCGCCGGGGCGGCTCATTTCTTGCCGTTTTGCGACATCAGGTAGTCGACCACCGTGTCCACCTCATTGTCCGGTATGGGTGCGCCGAACACCTTTTTCATCTTCACGACTTCGGCATGCCACTGTTCCCGCGTCAGAGGCGGCTGCATGTAGATGTAATCGACGGAGTGACAGATCATGCAGTTGCGGGCAGCCGTTTCCATGCCCGGCCCGGGTTTGAAGCGGGCCTGCTCCGGCGGCAGGGTGATCTTGGCTTCGGTCGCCGATGGTGCGGCGAGGACTTGGCCTGTGCTCGCCGTGAGCATGCCGGCCATGACGAGGATGAGGCGCAGTCGTTTGTTCATGTTCGCTTCCCCCTCAGACGGCGGTGACCCGCACGGTTTCGACGACATTGCGCATGTAGCCGGCAGGATTCCAGCGCGGCGTGAAGCGCTGCGACTCGCCGATGGTGTTGATCGCCAGGCACGCCAGCTCGTAGTGTTGGCCGCGCTTGGGAGTGAAGGCGGCGCGCCATTCGCGGAAGCTGTATTTGCCATGATCCTTGCCCAGGCGCGTCTCGGTCCAGGTCTTGCCGCCATCCGCCGAGAACAGCACGCGGGCAATGCCAAAGCCCCCGTCGAAGGCGATGCCCTTGACTTCGTAGGTGTGTCCACCCTTGATCCTGGCACCGTCGGCCACACTGGTGATGAAGGAGCGCACGTTCATGCGGTTGATGGGCACCATTTTCACCCCTTGCTGCCCCGGCTCCATGCAGGCGCAGGGATTGTCCGGGATGCGGTAGGCGGGCTTCATCCAGAAATTCTCGTCCACCTTGCCGATCACTTCCACGTCGTTGAGCATCTTCACCCAGTAGGTGGCATACCAGCCGGGCACCACCAGCCGCACCGGATAGCCGTTGAGCAAGGGCAGCGGCTCGCCGTTCATGGCGTAGGCCACGATCACGTCCTCGCCCAGGGCGATGTCCATGTCCAGGGCCTTGATGAAGTCTGGCGTGGCGGGCAGCACGGGGCCATCGGCGCCATCGAAACGCACCTGCACCGCACCGGCTTGGATGCCGGCCTTGTTGAGGATGTCGCGCAGGCGCACGCCTTTCCACAGCGCGTTGCCCATGGCACCGTTGGCCCATTGACCACCCGGCACGCGCGGGTTGAACAGGCCACGGCTGTTTCCGGAACATTGGCAGACGGCGGCGAGTTCCACCTGCTCGAAATTGTTTTTGAGATCCTCCACGCTCAGGCTGAGGGGCTGTTTGACCAGACCGTGTACCTTGATGCGAAACGTCGCCGCATCCACGGTGGTGGGCACATCGGCCAAATGCCAGCGCACGAAGAAGGCGTCGTTGGGCGTGAACACGCCTTCGTTGAACACGGACATCGGCGTTTCCAACTGCACCGGCCGCGCGGTCATGAGGATGAGCTCACGTTTCTGCGGGTAGGTCGCCAGCTCACGCCGACCATTGACCATCGGTAGCTCGATGGTTTTTTCAGCCGCCGCGCTCAACGCGCTGCGTCCAAATAGCGCGAGGCCGCCCAAGGCGGCCCCACCGCGAAGAAAACGCCGGCGGGAGGGATCCCACCCGGGTTTCGCTTTCATCTCAGAATCCTGGTCCACTGTCGTCCTCCGTTTATGGTTGTGCGATGATGCCCTGCCCAAGCCCCAGCACCCATGGGGCGCGTGGGGGTGGAGCTAAGGCTCCATAAACGTAGTTCACGTTGCCAGGCATGACAAGGGAAACCGGGCGGCGGATGGGGCAAAAACCGCCGGGATCACGAGAACTTCACGG
Source organism: Thiobacter sp. AK1 (assembly GCF_039822265.1). Classification (NCBI taxonomy): domain Bacteria; kingdom Pseudomonadati; phylum Pseudomonadota; class Betaproteobacteria; order Burkholderiales; family Thiobacteraceae; genus Thiobacter; species Thiobacter aerophilus. Next base: position 54,964 of record NZ_JBAJEX010000005.1, on the reverse strand, counting down.
CAGCTTGACGTGCGCTTTACCCGAACCCAAGGGTAGGGACGCATTCCCGCGCGTCGGGCCGGACTGGCGGGCGAGTCGGCTCTCGAGCCGCTCGATCCGCTTTTGGGTGCTGGGGCCCGGACGCAAGCGGGCGAGCTGGTGCGCGTAAGCCAAAGCGGTGGCGGGGTCTTTCGCCATGTGTTCGTGGTGCTTGGCGAGGCACTCGATGGCCTCGGGGCAAGCCTGGGCGGCGAGCGCTTGCCAGATTGCCACTGCGGCTGGCCAGTCGCCGCGCCGCCGGAAAAGCCGGGCCAATTCCAATTGGCCGTCGATCGTGAGATCGGCGTGGCGCCCCAGGAGATGGGCGTGGGCGGTGTCTTCCTCCCCCCGGCGGCGATAGGCACGGGCGATGGCGAGCACGTCCGCTTCCGGATGCTCCGGTTGCGCAAACAGTTTCGCGAGCCGGGCCGCAAGGGCCACGAGGCTCGTGAGGTCCAAACGGTTGTGTTCCAGGATGGCGGGCACCTGGGTGAGGTGCCCCGCACGCACGAAATCGAACCACACCTGCGGCACCAGATGGCCGGGCAGATCGTCACGGCGGTGGAAGTCGAGCAGGCGCTGCTCTGCCGTCTGCAGCCGACAGTCGGGCCAGCTATGCGCGAAGGCGGTGCGGGTGGGATAGAGAAGATCGAGATGGCCCAGGCTGGCGAAGGGATCGGGCAGGCGCGCCAGACGATAGCGGCTCACTAGAAGGGGCAGATCGAAGGTCTTGCCGTTGAAGCTGACCAGATGGGCAGCCTCCCGGTACCAGGGCAGGGCTTCGTTGAGCAGCGCCTTCTCGCCCTTGAAGCCGGTGAGGAAAAACTGACGTAGGCGCAGGCTGTCTTTTTCGATGCGCGCCAGCCCCAGCAGAAAAGGTAGCGTGCCGGTGCCGCCGGCCAGTCCCGTGGTTTCGGTGTCGAGGAAGAGCAGCTCACGGGGATCGACGGCACCGCCATCGAGGCGATGCAGGGGCGCGTGCATGATCTCCCACAGGACGCGGGAACCGTGCAGGGTACTGAGGGCAACGGTACGCTCCACCACGATCAGCCCCTCGGCGAGGCATATCCCCCCGAGGACTGCGGCCACCTCCTCGTCGCTCAAGCGTGTGGGACTCCGGCCGAGCCGGGCGAGACGCTCCGCGAGGCTTTGCTGGGTGGGGGCAACTGTCGCGTAAGGCTCGACGCCACGCTGGCCCGTGAGCTTTTGCAGACGGTCACGCAGATTCATGGCGCTCGTCTAGAGCGAACAGTTCCAGCACCTCGAGCGCCGCCCCCTTGGGCGAGAATCCGCGTTGCTCATCCGAGGCGAGAATCGGCCCGATACAGGCCGGGCAGCCGTGGGCGCACTCGCAGGCAGCGACCAGGTCGCGCGCGCGGCGCACCACTTCGCGCCGCAGATCGAATAGCGGCGCCGACAAGCCGATGCCACCCGGGTAGTTGTCGTAAAGGAAGACGGTGGGGCGGAATTCGCGGCTGAGTCGATCGAGGTCCACGGTTTCGCCGTCGAAGGCCTTGGGGGCGCCGCGACCGTCGGCGCCGACGGTGGCGAACCAGGTGCTACCGGCATCGCCCACGGCGCGTCCCAGGTCGTGCGGCTCGGCCATGGTGAGCAGGGCCGCCACGTGGTGCATGGCGTAGGCCGCGCCAAGAAAGCCGTCCAGGGCCTGCCAGCGACTGGGGAAGGCAGCGGCGAGCCGTGCCGGATCCAAGGTCCACCACACCGCAGTGGTGTGCATTTCCTGATCGGGCAGATTGACGGTGCCATAACCCACGTTCTCGTGGGTGTAGTAGCGAATCTTCTTGTAACCTGCCACGCGCCGCAGCAGATGCACTTCGCCGCGGGTGGCGGCGTCCGCTCGTTCGAAGGCCTCCAGCACCTTGAGCTTGGTGTAGTCGATGGCATCGGTGTAATAGTCGGCGCGGGTTCGAGTGACGAAGGCCTTGCGCCCGGTCCAATCCAGCCGTTCCACCTGGTAAGGTGCGGCTTGCACCATGTAGATCGCCCCTTCGTAGAGGGTGAGCGCCGCGGAAGAATAATCCACCTCGGCGATCACCTCCCGCTTGCCGTCGGTGGTGTCCACCACCACGAAGTTGCCCTCCGCCACGCTGCGCAGGGACACGCTGTTGGCGGGATAACCCTCGGCCATCCAGTGCCACTGCTCGCCTTCCTTGTGTAGCACGCCCTGTTCTTCCAGATAGGCGAGCAGGTCTTCCAGCTTTTCCTTGCCGAAGCGTTCGCCCATGACGAAGGGCAGTTCGAAGGCGGCACAGCGCACGTGATCCATGAGAATCAGCAACTGGTCCGGGTCGATGCGCGCATGCTCGGGCGACTGGCCGAAGAAGAATTCCGGGTGCCGCACCACGTATTGGTCGAGGGGATCGCTGCCTGCCACCAGCACGCCGAGTGCTGCGCGGTTGCGACGTCCGGCGCGTCCCAAGCGCTGCCAGGTGGCGGCGATGGTGCCGGGGTAACCATTGAGCACACACACATCCAGCGAGCCGATGTCCACGCCCAGCTCCAGGGCTGAAGTGGCGATGACGCAGTCGATCTTACCGGCGCGCAAATGCGCTTCCGCCGCGCGCCGCTCCGTGGGCAGGTAGCCGCCGCGATAGGCGGTGACGCGGGCCGGTTTGCGTGGGTCGCGGTCGAATACGTCCTTCAGGTACTTGGTGATCACCTCCACCATCAGCCGGGTGTTGGCGAAGACGATGGTCTTGAAGCCTGCCTTCACCGCCATGCGGGCGATGCGCGTGGTCTGGGAACGGCTGGATGCGCGGATGCCCAGGTCCGGGTTGATCACCGGCGGATTCCACAGCAGGAGATGCTTCTGCCCAGTGGGCGCGCCGCTTTCGGTGACGGCGGCCACCGGTGCGCCGATTAGGGCCTCGGCCAGCTGCTGCGGGTTGGCGATGGTGGCGGAGGAAAGGATGAACACCGGCTCGCTGCCATAGAAGCGGCACACGCGCAGCAGGCGGCGAATCACATTGGCCACGTGGGCGCCGAACACGCCGCGGTAGATGTGCATCTCGTCGATCACCACATATCGCAGGCTCTCGAAGAACTGCGCCCACTTGGTGTGATGGGGCAGGATGCCCTGGTGCAGCATGTCGGGATTGGTGACGACGATGTCGCCGCGCGTGCGCACGGCCTTGCGCGCATCGCCGGGTGTGTCACCGTCGAAGGTGTAGGCGCGCACGCCCAGGTGGCCCGCCTCGTTGAGCGCCATGAGCTGTGCCACCTGATCCTGAGCCAGCGCCTTGGTGGGGAAGAGATAAAGGGCCTTGGCGCCAGTCTTGAGTGCGGCGTCCAACACCGGCAGGTTGTAACACAGGGACTTGCCGGAGGCGGTGGGGGTCACCACCACGGCATGCCGGCCTGCTGCCACGTGGTCCCAGGTTTCCCGCTGGTGGCTATATAGCTGCTGGATGCCCCGCGCGGTGAGTGCGGCCATCAGGCGCGCATCCAGGCCAGGAGGAAACGCCGCATGACGCGCCGCTCTTGCGGGCAGGGACAGGCACCCAGTGATCCGACCGCGGTATTTTTGGGTGAGCCGGGCGATGAAGCCATCGAGGCCGGTGGTGGTGTTGGGGTGGGATGGGGAAGGATTATCTGGGGCAAAGGCGGGTGCGGGCATGACATCGTTCCTGGGCGTGGCGCGTGCCCCAGTATATCGAACGATCGTTCATGTCAGAAGGCCCCGGAAGGTCCGGTCGAAAGCTCGCCCGACCAAGGGTTGGCGGCCTCGCCTGCGAGCTTTAGCAGGCGGACGAAGGCGGGGCGGGAGAGGCGGTCGTTGCACTGGGCGCAAGTGACGTCGATGCCGGGCTCGATAGGTTGCCCCGCCACCCATAATGGGGAAGCGATCACCGCCTCGCCCAGGGTTTTGGCGCGTTCTTGGGCGAGCGTGGCCGGGCAGCGCCAAAGCAGCAGCACGAATTCGTCTTCGTCGTAGCGCGCGACGAACTCCCCTGCTCGGCTGGCCGCCTGGATGCGGCGTGCCACCTCGGCGCGCACCGCGTCGGCGACATCGGGGCCATGGCGCGCTTGGATGGCGTTGCGACCCTTCAGCCGGAATAGCAGCACCTGCACCGGCAAGTAACTCGCTGGATGCGCCCGCTCCAACTCCATCAAGCGTCGCCACAAGGCGCGTCGGTTGGGCAGATGGGTGAGCTCGTCCAAGAAGGCGCGCGCCGCCAGCGCTTGGTTGGCCTGTTCCAAGTTGCGAGTGGCTTCCGCCAGTTGTCGCGCGAGTTCGTCGATGCGCGCCTCACGCTCGGCGAGGCGCTTTGCGGTGTCACGGGCAGAGTCGGCGATTGCGCGCTGCAAGGTCTCCCATTCGCGCGGGGCGCAGCGGGGCAGTGGGCTGAAGGCGGAGCGAAAACCGCTATCCGGTAGCCGCTCGATGGTCGTTCTGAGCCGCGCCGTGGCCCGTGTCAGGTAGTGGGCCAGCGCCAGGCCGCAGAGTAGGGCGAGCGTCGTGGCCACACCGAGGGCGAGCGGCCAGCCAAGGGGAAGTAGCATGAGAGGAACCCAGGCCACCACGAGGAAGGCGGCAACCAGAATGAGGCGCAGGCTGGGACGGCCGGGCATGACAAGACGACGGGGCGCAAGCGCAGTGGCACTAGCAAAAACGATACCCGCCCAACCACGCGAAAAGACTCTTGCCGATCAGTTCGTTGTGGGTATATCGGCATGGGCCCCGCCGGTCGCGTGACGGTCCGGGCGAAAATTCGACACGGCCTTAAGGCCTGGACCTGGGGATCGAAAACGGGCGCGTGCATTGCCAGCGGCGCACTGGTTTCGGCAGCGGCCGCCCAGCCGCGGGGCGGCGAGCCGGCGAATCGGTGTGCTGGCCGGCCTTATGGAAGCGGACTCAGTCCAACCAGGCCTTGAGATAAAACAGCCGGAAACCTTCGCTGGAGCGGGAAGGGCCAATCACCACCGCAGCGTAGCGCCCCTGGGCCGGATTGGCCTCGCGGCGCGCCTCGGCCTCGCTTGCTTTGACATAAACGCAGTTTTCCGGAAACCGCTTGCGGTTCTTGCCCGGCGCATACACCACGGCGTAGCGTTCCGCCACACCCGCCGATTCTTCCAGATGCAAGCCTTTCATGGAATGATTTCCTACAGCAGATGGAGCCGGGATTATGGGCGGCTCGGTGTGGGCCGGCAAGCCGTGCTCCATCGAGTCGTGTCTTGGCCAAGGGAGCGGTCATGCGTCATACATGGGTTTTGCTTTTCCTCATCTTAAGTCCCCTGGCCTCGGCTGTGGGAGAGACGCAGCGCAGTGGCGAAGCAGTTTATCGCGCCACCTGCGCGGCCTGTCACGATACCGGCGCCGCCGGGGCGCCCAAAATCGGCGACAAAAAGGCTTGGGCGCCCCGCATCCGGGAGGGTAAGCGGATGATGGTGAAAATGGCCATTCGCGGCATCCGTGGCATGCCGCCGCGCGGCGGCAATCCGGCCTTGAGCGATGAGGAAGTGGAGCGTGCCGTGGTCTATCTGCTCAACCAGTCGGGAGCGCGCTTGCGCGAGTGAGCACCGTCAGCCCACCCGGGCGCCTGCTCTTCGCCGGCATGAAAGGGTGTTCATGCCGGCAAAGATTATTTTGATCAAGTCGGCGCGAAACTGGCCGATAATGAGCACGTGGGTGCGTGGCACCAATCCCGTTCGGCCCGGTCCAAGGATCGGTGCCAAATTCCCGCAGGGCGGCAGTCGTTTGCCGCGAGGGTCGCGGTTCTCCATCGTGCAACGGGGGTGCTTCATGAGCCTGTTCAGTCAGTACATTGCCCGCTACCGTCGTGAGGAGGAGGAATACTCCCTCGACGAGTATCTCAATCTCTGCAAGAACGACCGCATGGCCTACGCCAGCGCTGCGGAGCGCATGCTGGCGGCGATCGGCGAGCCGGAGCTCATAGACACCCGGCAAGATCCGCGGCTGTCGCGCATCTTTTCCAACAAGGTCATCAAGCGCTATCCCGCCTTCAAGGATTTCTACGGCATGGAGGAGACCATCGAGCAGATCGTCTCCTATTTCCGCCATGCCGCGCAGGGGTTGGAAGAGAAGAAGCAGATCCTCTACCTGCTGGGACCGGTGGGCGGTGGCAAGAGCTCGCTGGCGGAAAAGCTCAAGCATCTCATGGAGCGGGTGCCCTTCTATGCCCTGAAGGGCTCGCCCGTGAACGATTCGCCCCTGGCACTGTTCTCTGCGGACGAGGACGGCGAGATCCTGGAGCAGGAATACGGCATCCCCCGCCGTTACCTGAACAAGGTGCTCTCGCCCTGGGCGGTCAAGCGGCTGCACGAGTACAACGGCGACATCACCAAGTTTCGTGTGGTCAAGCGCTGGCCTTCGGTGCTGGGCCAGGTGGGAATTGCCAAGACCGAACCCGGCGACGAAAACAACCAGGACATTTCCTCCCTGGTGGGCAAAGTGGATATTCGCAAGCTGGAGAAATACTCCCAGGACGATCCGGATGCTTACAGCTACTCGGGCGGCCTGTGCCTGGCCAACCAGGGCCTGCTGGAATTCGTGGAGATGTTCAAGGCGCCGATCAAGGTGCTGCATCCCCTGCTCACGGCGACCCAGGAAGGCAACTACAAGGGCACCGAGGGTTTTGGCGCCATCCCTTTCGATGGCATCATCCTCGCCCACTCCAACGAAAGCGAATGGCAGGCCTTCAAGAACAACAAGAACAACGAAGCCTTCCTCGACCGCATCTACATCGTCAAGGTGCCCTACTGCCTGCGCGTATCGGACGAGGTGAAGATCTACGAGAAACTGCTCAGGAACAGCTCGCTCGCGGAGGCGCCCTGTGCACCGGGCACGCTCACCATGCTGGCGCAGTTCTCGGTGCTCACCCGCCTCAAGGAGCCCGAGAATTCCAGCATCTATAGCAAGATGCGCGTGTACGACGGCGAGAACCTGAAGGACACCGATCCCAAAGCCAAGAGCTACCAGGAATACCGCGACTTCGCTGGCGTGGACGAGGGCATGACCGGGATTTCCACGCGCTTCGCCTTCAAGATCTTGTCCAAGGTGTTCAACTTCGACCACAGCGAGATCGCTGCCAACCCGGTGCATCTGCTCTACGTGCTGGAAAACCAGATCGAGCAGGAGCAGCTGCCGCCTGAGGTGGAGAGTCGCTACATTGCGTTCATCAAGGAATACCTGGCGCCCCGTTACGTGGAGTTCATCGAGAAGGAACTGCAGACGGCTTACCTCGAGTCCTATTCTGAGTATGGGCAGAACATCTTCGACCGCTATGTCACCTATGCCGACATGTGGATCCAGGATCAGGAATACCGCGACCCGGATACGGGTGAGATGCTGGACCGCGCCCAACTCAACGCCGAGCTGGAGAAGATCGAGAAACCCGCCGGGATCGCCAATCCCAAGGATTTCCGCCACGAAGTGGTGAATTTCGTGCTACGGGCGCGGGCCCAGAACCACGGCAAGAACCCGGCCTGGACGAGTTACGAGAAGCTGCGCGCGGTGATCGAGAAGCGCATGTTTTCCAGCACCGAGGACCTGCTGCCCGTGATTTCCTTCAACGCCAAGGCGTCCAGCGAGGAGCAGAAGAAGCACCAGGAATTCGTGCAGCGCATGGTGGCCAAGGGCTACACGGAGAAACAGGTGCGCCTCTTGGCCGAATGGTATCTGCGTGCGAGGAAAACCTCCTAAGGCCGCCGGCATGAGTCAGTTCGTCGATCGCCGTCTCTCTGGCAAGAATCGCAGCGCCGTCAATCGCCAGCGCTTCCTGCGCCGTTTCAAGAGCCAGATTCGGCAGGCGGTGCGGGAGGCGGTGTCAGGCCGTAAGGTGGCCGACCTAGAACGGGGCGAGAAAATTTCCATCCCCGCGAAAGATCTCTCGGAGCCGGTTTTCCATCACGGTCCGGGTGGCCGGCGGGTCATCGTCCATCCGGGCAACCGCGAGTTCGTCACCGGCGACCGCATCGACCGTCCCGAAGGCGGCGCGGGCCAGGGCGGCGGCGGGGGCTCGCCCGATGGTGAAGGCTTGGACGAATTTGTGTTCGAGCTCTCACGCGAAGAGTTCATGAATTACTTCTTCGAGGACCTGGCCTTGCCCGATCTGGTGAAGAAGCAGCTCACCGCCGTGCCGGAGGTCAAGCGTGTGCGGGCCGGCTTCGTGAGCCAGGGCAATCCCGCGAACCTGCACGTGGTGCGTTCCATGAAACAGGCCATAGGCCGCCGGCTCGCCATGTCCGCTGGCGCGCGGCACCGCCTGCGTGAGGCGGAAGAGGCGCTAGAGGAACTTAAGGCGCGGGGTCTCGCTGCCAGCCCTGAAGCCGAGGCACTGCGTGAGGAGATCGAGGATCTGCGCGCGCGGGTGGCGGCGGTTCCTTTCCTGGATACTTGGGACCTGCGCTATGCCCACCGCATCGATCAGCCCCAGCCCACTAGTCAGGCAGTGATGTTTTGCATCATGGACGTGTCGGGCTCCATGGACGAGCAGCGCAAAAACATCGCCAAGCGCTTCTTCATGCTGCTCTACCTGTTCCTCACCCGCAGCTACGAAAAGATCGACCTGGTGTTCATTCGCCACCACACCGTGGCCATGGAAGTGGACGAAGAGGACTTTTTCCATTCGCGGGAAACGGGCGGTACGGTGGCATCCAGTGCGCTGGAGCTCATGTACGAGATCATCCGTGAGCGCTATCCCAGCGCTGCTTGGAACATCTACTGCGCCCAGGCGTCAGACGGCGACAATTGGGAAGGGGATTCGCCGCGCTGCCGCGACCTTCTGCTCCACTCCATCCTGCCCGTGGTGCAGTACTACGCCTATGTGGAGATCGAGTCGGAACATCCCCAGAGCCTGTGGCACGAGTACGAATACGTGAAGTCGCTTTATGCCCACCAGTTCGCCATGCAGCGCATCCGCGGCTTGGAGGACATCTACCCCGTGTTCCGCGAACTGTTCCGCAAGAAGGTCACGTCATGAAGGAGGACGCGCCCGTGGGTGAACGCCGACCCATTTCCGAAGGCTCCGACTGGAACTTCGATCTCCTGCGCGCCTATGACCGGGAGATCGCTCGCGTCGCGGCTCATTATGGGCTGGATACCTATCCCAACCAGATCGAGATCATCACCTCGGAACAGATGATCGATGCCTACTCTTCTGTGGGCATGCCCGTGGGCTACCACCACTGGTCCTTCGGCAAGCACTTCATGGCCACACAGAAGAGCTACAAACGGGGACAGATGGGGCTCGCCTACGAGATTGTCATCAATTCCAACCCCTGCATCGCCTATCTGATGGAGGAGAACACCATGACCATGCAGGCACTGGTAATCGCCCATGCCTGCTACGGCCACAACTCCTTCTTCAAGGGCAACTACCTGTTCCGCACCTGGACCGATGCCGAGGCCATCTTGGATTACCTGGTTTTTGCGCGCAACTTCGTCGCCGAGTGCGAGGAACGTTATGGCGAAGAAGCAGTAGAGGAAATCCTTGATTCCTGTCATGCGCTGATGAACTATGGCGTGGACCGCTACAAGCGTCCGGCGCGGCTGTCGATGGCCAAGGAGCAGGCGCGCCAACGTGAACGGGAGGAATATCTGCAATCGCAGGTGAACCTACTCTGGCGCACCCTGCCGGTGAAGGAAGCCGCTGAGCGGGAGCAACGGGAGGAACGCTTCCCGGCCGAGCCGCAGGAGAACCTGCTTTACTTCATCGAAAAACACGCGCCGCGCCTCGCGCCCTGGCAGCGGGAGCTCGTGCGCATCGTGCGCAAGATCGCCCAGTATTTCTACCCGCAGCGCCAGACCCAGGTGATGAACGAGGGTTGGGCAACCTTCTGGCATTACACCCTGCTCAACCATCTCTACGAGGAGGGGCGGCTCACCGATGGCTTCATGATCGAGTTCCTGCAGTCCCACACGAATGTCGTCTATCAACCGCCCTTCTACAGCCGGGCGTATAGCGGCATCAATCCTTACGCGCTGGGCTTCAACTTATTCCGCGACATCCGCCGCATTTGCGAGCACCCCACGGAGGAAGACCGCCGCTGGTTCCCAGAGCTGGCGGGCGCCGACTGGCGCAAGGTATTGGACTTCGCCATGCGCAACTTCAAGGACGAAAGCTTCATCGCCCAATATCTCTCGCCGCACCTCATCCGCGAGATGCGCCTGTTCGCCGTGGCGGACGACGACCGCGAAGAGCAACTGGAAGTGGCAGCCATCCACGACGAGGCCGGTTATCAGCAGGTGCGGCGCTGGCTCGCCGATCAATACAACCTAGGTCAGCGCGAACCCAACATCCAAGTGTGGGAGGTGGACCTCTACGGCGACCGCTCCCTCACCCTGCGCCACTTCATGCACGAGCGCCGGCCCTTGGGCGAAACCACGCCGGAAATGCTCAAACATATCGCCCGCCTCTGGGGCTACGACGTCTATCTCGAGAGCGTGGACGAGAGCGGCGAGGTCCAGTTCGCGGGCGAATGTCGCGTCTAACGTTCGTTTGGCGTTGACTGCCGCCGTCTAATACTGCTTCGTTGTATTTCCTTAGTTCCGGCTCTTTCGGCTGCTGCCAGGGTCATGATGCTTGCGTCATGACCGTGGTACATTCCTGCGTTGGCGGCGCCGCCACTGGAGCACCACTCCCAGCCGCCACAGCAGGCGCACCGTAAAGTAGCCGAGAAGCGCCAGGCTGGCGCCCAGGATCAGCACGCCAACCAGCAGTGTGGGGCCCAGCGAGGCGACCCAATGGAAGAAGGCGGGAATGGCCGCCAGCCAGTTGCCCTGCCAGTCGAACTCGAAGCCAGATACCTGGGGGCCGGAGTTGGGATAGATCCAGCGCCCGATCTTGTAGGCGATCAAGTACAGGGGCACGAAGGTGAACGGGTTGGTGTAGAGGGTGGTGAGTACCGCCACGGGTAGGTTTACCCGGAACACCACCGAGAGAATCGCGGCAAACAGCATCTGCACCGGTCCCGGGATGAGGCCGGTGAACAGTCCCACCGCCACGCCGCCCGCCACCGACCGGCGGTTAAAGTGCCAGAGGTTGGGGTGATGGAGGAGGGGAGCCAGCCAGCGCACCGCGCGGTGTTCGCGCACATGCTTGGCGTCGGGGAGATATTTACGCAGGTGATGCTTCATGGGGGCGATGTGAGAGCGCTCATTGTAGCGTTTGTCCTGGGCGTTGCGTGGTTGCAGCAGCAGGCGCTGCTGCCGAGCTGGACAGCCGCCCTCTGGATCGTGCCCGCTGTGGTCGCAGGGCTGGCGCTGCTCCCGCATAGCCGCCTGCTTGCGTGGATCATGCTACTGGCCGCAGCTTTTGCTGCGGGCTACTCCTATGCCGGCTGGCGTGCGGCGCTCCGGCTGGCGGATACTTTGCCCCCGGCGTGGGAAGGACGCGACATCCAGGTCGTGGGGGTCGTGGCGGGACTGCCCCAGGTGAGCGAACGAGGATTGCGTTTTGCCTTCGACGTGGAACAGGTGCTCACCCCGGGCGCACAGGTGCCGCATGGCATCCAGCTCTTCTGGTTCCGGCGCGGCGAGGAAGCGGAGGAAGGCGCACATCTCGATCCAGCGCGGCTGCGTGCTGGCGAGCGCTGGCAGTTCCGTGTGCGCCTGAAGCGGCCCCATGGCACGGCCAATCCCTACGGCTTCGATTACGAATACTATCTGCTGGAGCGCGGCATCCGTGCCACCGGCTACGTGCGCAAAGACCCCGAGAACTTCCGCATCGACAGCTTGGTCATTCGCCCCGCCTATTTGGTGGAACGGGCCCGGGACCACATCGCCCGTCAAATGCGTGAGGCGTTGGCGGGCGCGCCGTATGCAGGCGTTCTGATCGCCCTTGCCATCGGCGATCAGGGGAGCATTCCCCAAGATCAGTGGCGGGTGTTCACCCGCACCGGAATCAATCATCTGGTGGCCATTTCCGGGCTGCACGTCACGCTCTTTTCGGGGCTTGTGTTCGCCCTGGTCCAGTGGGGATGGCGGCGAAGCGCGCGCCTGACCCAGCTGTGGCCCGCGAAGAAAGTCGCGCTCATCGGCGGTGTAACCGCGGCCTTCGCCTATGCCCTCCTCACCGGCTTTGCGGTACCCGCGCAGCGTACGTTCTACATGGTCGTGGCGGCCGCTCTGGCGGTTTGGCGCGACCGCTACACTTCGCCATCGCGCGTGCTCGCCTTCGCCCTCGCTGTGGTGGTGCTGCTCGATCCATGGGCGATCAAGGCAGCGGGGTTTTGGCTGTCGTTCGGCGCCGTGGCTCTCATCTTCTACGTGGCAAGTCATCGCCTCGCGCGGCCGGGGCGTCTCCTGGAGGCGGCGCAGGTGCAGTGGGCGGTGACGGTGGGCCTCATTCCGCCGCTTATGGTGCTGTTCCAGCAAACCTCGCTGGTCTCGCCCCTGGCCAATGCCTGGGCCATTCCTCTGGTGAGTTTCCTAGTGGTGCCCCTGGTCCTCATCGGCGCCTTTCTCGGACTCGCGGCGCCCTTGCACCTCGCCCATGCGTTATTCGCACTGGGCATGCTACCGCTCGCCTGGCTCGCGGCGCTGCCCGCTGCGGTCTGGCAACAGCACGCGCCCCCGTTATGGACGGCGCTAGTGGCGAGCCTCGGCGCGGCCTGGCTGCTCGCGCCGCGGGGCTTTCCCGGACGCTGGGCGGGCGCGTGTGCTTTTCTGCCCCTGTTTCTGCTCGCGCCACCGCCCCTTCCGACGGGTGTGGTGGAGGCCACGGTGCTGGACGTGGGGCAGGGTCTAGCGGTGGTGCTGCGCACGCGCGAACATGCACTGCTGTTCGACGCCGGCCCGCGCTTCGACAGCGATGTGGATAGTGGCAGCCGCATCGTCCTGCCTTACCTGCGCGCCATGGGTGTGAGGCGACTGGATGGGCTGGTGGTGTCTCACGCTGACAACGATCACGCGGGCAGCGCCGGTGCAGTGCTCGACGGCGTGCCCGTTGGCTGGTTCATGGCTTCTTTGCCTGCCGAAGACCCTCTGCGACTGCGGCGGACGGATGCCCAGCCTTGCCGGGCGGGCACGCAGTGGCGCTGGGATGGTGTGGACTTCCGTCTTCTCCACCCCTCGGCGCAGGCGCTCGCCACATACCGCAAGGCCAATGACCGCGGCTGTGTGCTGCAGGTGGAGGCTGCCGGCAGACGTCTGATCATCGCTGCGGATATCGAGGCCCGCGCGGAGCGGGAACTGGTGAGCCGGCTGGGTCGCACGCTGGCAAGCGATGTCCTGGTGGTGCCCCATCACGGCAGTCGCACCTCCTCCAGCGTCGAATTCATCGCCAGCGTGGCACCAGACTGGGCGGTGTTTACCGTGGGCTACCGCAACCGCTTCGGTCATCCCAAGGCGGAGGTGGTGGAACGCTACCGGTTGTTTGGCAGCCGGCTACTGCGCAGTGACGAGAGTGGAGCGGTGATCTTCCGGCTCGGACCGAGCGGCATCGACGTGGCCGAGGAAAGAAAGGTGCATCCCCGCTACTGGCGTAGCGGGGCAACCGAGACGGAACTTATTTCTTCTTCAGGCACTGGCTCATGAATTTCTTGCGCTCCTCACCTTTGAGGCCTTTTTCCTTTGCTTCACGGTTGCAGTCGGCCATGCGCTGCTGCTGTTCGGTGCGCGCCGCGGCGGGCTGGCTACCACCCTTCAGACACTGGCTCATGAAGGACTTGCGCTCGTCTCCTTTCAGGCCTTGCTTGCCCGCCTCCTCGTTACAGTGACGCATGCGCTCCTGTTGCGGGGTGGGGGCTTTTTCTTCCCTGGCATGGGCAACGGAGAGGGTGGTGAGCGCCAAGGTCAGGGCGAGCAGGATTTTTTTCATGACGGTTTCTCCTCCAGATCGAATACGGTTGAAACGAAACAGGCGATGACAAAGTCATCGCCTGTGATTCTACGCCGAATCGAGCCTGCTTACTTGGCCGCGGGCGCGTTGCCTTCGCCGGAAGCGGCAGGCTTGTGGGCACGCTTGTGGGCGCGTTTGTGGGCCTGCTTCTTGGCCGGGGCGCTGGCCGTCTTGGCCGGCGCGGCGGCGGGTTCGGCCGGCGCGGCAGCATCGGCGGCAAAGGCGCTGGTGGCCAGGGCGAAGGAGGCGGCGATCAGGGAAGCGAAGAATTTGCTCATGCTAAAGTCCTTTCTTAAACAATCGTTAAACGAAGGCGCACGGGGACCGTGCTAAGGTCAGTAACGCGCCGCCTTTCGCCCGGTTGACAGGCTGGCGCAAATTTTGAGGAGTAAGACATGAAGCCCATACGCAACCTGGCCCTGATCGGCTCGGCTGCCTTGATTTTGGGCGGCTGCGAGGCCGCCGCCTTGACGGCTTTGGGGGTGGGCGCCTCGGCGGGGGTATCCCACACCTTGAGCGGGATCACCTACCGCACCTTCGCCGAGCCCCTGCCCAGGGTGAAGACGGCCAGCCTCAAGGCTCTCAATAGGATGCAGATCAAGGTCGCTCAGACATCCAAGATCGATAATGGCGAGGCGATCAAGGCCAAGGCGGCCGATCGCGACATCGACATCGAGCTGGAAGCCTTAAGCCCCAACACCACCCGCATGCGGGTCACGGCGTCCCAAGGGCTGTTCAAGGACAGTGCGACGGCCACCGAAATCATCATGCAGACCGAGCGTTTCCTCTGACGCCGGCTGCAACACGCGAAAGGAGCCATCCATGGTCACACGTCACGTGATGCGAAACATTGCCCTCGGTCTGCTGTTCATGGGCATGGGTCATGCCTGGGCGGGGACAGATGCGGACCTTAAACGCGAGGCTGCGACGACGGACAAGCTCACCTCAAGCCAACCGGCGACTGAGGTGACGAGTCGCTTCGCCCGGGATTTCGCCCAATTTGCCGGCTCCCAGGAAAACGCCGAGGCCCTGATCTCAGGCCTGCGTAGCGGCACGCCCATTACCCTCAGCGGCGTCTCGGCCGCCGGCACCACCACGACCACAACCATCACGCCCCCCACCCGGCCCATGGGCTATGGCAATACCTACATCAGCCTGAGTCTGGCCAAGACCCAGCTCGCCCAGTACGGCATCACGGATCCCACGCCAGAAGTGCTGAAGGCCGCACTCACCGGTGGCAGCTTCACGGTGACCAAGGTTGCACCGGACGGCACGGTGAGCACCCAGACCGTCACCCTGGAGGGTATCCTCAACCAGCGCGCCGCCGGCATGGGCTGGGGGCAAATCGCCCAGGCCAATGGCTTCAAGCTGGGTCCTGTCGTGAGCAGCATGAAGGCTGCCAATCACAACTTCGCCGCTGGCAGGACGGCCGCCGTGGCTGTTCCCCGCGCTGCCAAGGTCGAGCAGGCGAGCAGCCACCGCCATGCTTACGGAAAAGGCATTACCACGGCGGCAAGTGGCGGCGGCGTGGTCTATGGCACGCGCGAGCTTAAGCCGGACAGTCACGTGGCCAAGGCCGAGGGCGCACCCATGGGGGGCGGACAAGGTGGTAGCAAAGCCCCGATGACCCCCGTTGGACTCACCCATGCCGCCGGTGCCGCACCCGGCATGAGCGCCAATGCGCCCGGGCACACCAAGGCGCGTTAGCGCGCCAGGGGTGGTGTGGGAGCGGCTTTAGCCGCGAGTCTTCACAACCGTGGCAGGGGGCTGCGGGCGCGGCTTTAGTCGCAATGCCCCCATCAATCGATCCGCCCGTCGCGCGCCGCCTTAAGCACCAGGGCGTCGAATGCTTCCGCGCTCATGATGCCGTGGGCGGCGACGATCTCCCGCACCGGCTTACCGGTCTTTTCCGATTCCTTGGCGATTTCCGCGGCCTTCATATAGCCGATGCGGGGGTTGAGCAGCGTCGCGAGCCCCACGCTGGCATGGATGAATTCGTAGCAACGCGCCCGGTTCACCTTCAGCCCTTTCAGGTTCCTTTCCGTGGCCGCCGCGACGGCATGGGTGAGCCAGTCCATGGCATCGAACAGGGCGGAGCCCAACGCCGGCATCATGACATTGAGTTCCAGCTGGCCCGCCTGGGTCATCCAGGCCACCGCCGCATCCTGTCCCAGCACCTGGTAGCAGACCTGATTGAGCATCTCGAACATCACCGGATTCACCTTGCCCGGCATGATGCTGGAGCCCGGCTGCACCGGCGGTAGGGTGATCTCGCCTAGCCCGGTGCGCGGTCCCGAGGCGAGGAGGCGAATGTCGTTGCTGATGCGCGTAAGTTCCAGCGCGAGGCTACGGATGGCCCCCGACAGGCGCTGCAGGTCGTACATGGATTGCATCTGGGCGGTGAGATCGCTTGCCACGATGGGTTCTCCCGTCAGACGCGCGAGTTCCTCCGCGACCCGCTGGGGATAGCCCGGCGCGGTGTTGAGCCCGGTGCCCGCCGCTGAGCCTCCCAGGCCGATTTCGCACAGGCGCGGCCGCACGGCTTCCAGTTCTGTGATCACCCGGCGCAGTATCCAGCCGTAGGCCGCGAATTCGCGCCCGATGGTGGTAGGGACGGCATCCTGCAAATGGGTGCGGGCGCTTTTCACTGTATCGCGTTCCTCGCGCCCGATGCGCTCGAATTCCGCCGCCATGGTTTCCACCGCGGCTTTAAGACGCGGCAACTTCGCCAGACAGGCCAGACGAATCGCAGTGGGAATGGTGTCGTTGGTGCTCTGGCCCATGTTCACGTGGTCGTTGGGATGGATGGGCTTGTACTCGCCTTTCTTCCCGCCCAGCGCCACGTTGGCCAGGTTGGCGATTACCTCGTTGGTGTTCATGTTGTGGCTGGTGCCCGCTCCCGCCTGGAAGCGGTCCACCACGAACTGATCGAGAAACTCACCGGCAAGAATGCGTTCGCAGGCGGCGACGATGGCATCGCGGCGTTGGGCATCCAGCCACCCCGGCTGGCAGTTGGCGCGCGCCGCCGCGAGCTTGATGAGCACATGGGCCTTGATAAAATCCACGTCCGGCTTGCGCCCGGAAATGGGAAAATTCTCCACGGCGCGCGCCGTCTGGATGCCGTACCAGGCGTCTGCGGGAACTTTGAATTCGCCCAAAGAGTCTTTTTCGATGCGGTAATTCATGGTGGCTGGGTTCCGGCAAAAAGTCACATTTTAAGGGAGCAGGACCATGTTGCGACGTCTCCTTGCCGTTCTTTTGCTGGGACTTGCGCCCCTCGCGAGTTCGGCCTTCACCCTGACCGATACCCAGGGCAAAACTCATCGCCTCGCCGATTACCGGGGCAAATGGGTGCTGGTCAACTTCTGGGCCACCTGGTGTCCACCTTGTCTCGAGGAAATGCCGGATCTGCAGAAACTGCACGAGACCCGCAAGGATTTGGTGGTGATCGGCATTGCCATGGACTGGCGCGATCCGGAATACGTGAAGAAATTTGCCGACGATTTGTTCGTGACCTTCCCCATCGTTCTGGGTAACCCCCAGATCGCCGGTCAGATCGGTCAGGTGCAAGGCCTGCCCACCACCTATTTATACGATCCCGAAGGCCGGCTCGCCGCCTACAATGTGGGCGCGTTGACACGCGCCGCGGTGGAAAGCTACATTGCCCGCAAATCGGCGCCGGCAAAAAAATAGGCGCCCACGACAAGAGGAGACACCCATGCTGCGCGCGCTTTTCTTCGCCGGCCTGATGCTGGTCAGTTTCGCGACGCTCGCCGAGAAGCGGGACGTGAATCAGTATTTCTTCGACCAAAAGTTGGGCGATTTCAAAGCCGAGCTGGCCACTGCCCGGGCGGAGGGCAAGAAGGGCATCCTGCTCATGTTCGAGCAGGAGGACTGTCCCTGGTGCCATCGCATGAAGGAGACCATCCTCAATCAGAGCGAAGTGCAGGACTACTTCAAGAAGCACTTTCTGATCTACTCCATCGACATCAAGAACGAGCTGGCCATGGTGGACTTCAAAGGCAAGCAGACCACAGAAAAGGCATTCGCGGCTGAAAACCGCGTGCGCGCCACGCCGGTGTTCCTGTTCTTCGATCTCGATGGCAATCCCATGTACCGTTTCACCGGCGTGGCCAAGGACCCCAAGGAATTCCTGCTCTTGGGCCGCTACGTGGTGGAAGGCCTTTACAAGACCACCCCATTCAACGTGTACAAGACCCAGGCCGCCGCACAATGAGGTTCGTCCTACATGGTCTGGGCATGCTGGCGGCCCTGTGTTGTCTGTTTGAGACAGCCACTGTGGCCGCGCAAGGCGGAGTGCTCACCTTGGCCGAAGCGCTCAAGGCCGCCGATGCCCCCCATCCCGAACTGGAAGCCGCACGGGCCGAGCGTTCCCTGGCGGCGGCCGAGCTCGAGTTGGCAGGGACGCGCAGTGACGCCAGCCTGACTCTGGAAGGCCGCCTGCAGCGGGTGCAGCCTGCGTTGCGTGCAACCGACACTGATTTCATCTCGGACAATAGCGTCCGCCTGGTGGCGCGCAAGAACCTATGGGATTTCGGGCGCACGCAGCGCGGCGAGGAAGCCGCCCGTCTTACGCTGGAGGCGCGTGAGCTCGGCCTGATGGATCGGCGCGACCAGCGCCGGCTGGACATCATGGCCCGCTACTTCGACGTGTTGCTGGCCGATCTGCGCTATACGGTGGACAACGAATATCTGGCAGTCGCCTATGTGGCCTTCGATCAGGCGCGCGATCGCGCCGAGCAGAAGCTTCTCTCCCAGGTGGACGTGGCCGAACTGGAGGCGCGTTCCCAGGCGTGGCTCGTACGCCGCGCGGAGAGCGAAAAGCGCCAGCGTCTTGCGCGGGCGCTACTCGCCGATGCCATGAACCGGCCGGGCGAGTTACCCTCCGAACTGGAGGACCCGGCGCTGCCGGATAACGAGCGTCCCCTACCTGATTATGAGGTGCTGGTTGCCGCCATGCTGGAGAACAATCCACGCCTCAAGGCCCAGCAGCAGTTGCTGGCTGCGTCGCAACAGCGCCTGGAGGCCATTCGCGCCGAACGCAACCCGCGCCTAGACGCGGAGCTGGAGCTTGCCGACTATGCCCAGCGTCCCTTGAGTGGCCGTGATCAGGTGCGCGCGGGCGTGGTGCTCTCCTGGCCCTTCTACCAGGGGCGCACGGTGTCTGCTGCGCTGGCGCGGGAACAGGCACAGTTCCAGAAGCTGCAGGCGGAGCGTGAGCAGCTCAAGCGGGATCTCACTCAGGCCTTGCTCGCGGCTTGGTTGGATGCTGACCATTTGCGCCGCATTGCCAGGCGCGCCGCCAAGGTGGAGGCTGATTTTCGCGATCTCGCCCTGGAGCGCGCGCGCGGCCAGTACGAAATGGAATATCGCACCAACCTGGGCGATTCCATGGCCAAGACCATGGAGGCCAAGCTCGCTAGCCGCAGCGTGGAATATCGCCTCGCCCTGGCGCTGGCCAAGATCGAGGCCCTGGTGGGCCGTCCCCTTGCCCAACTCGCACAGAGCAAAGGAGCACAACCGTGATCAAGCATTCCTTTTGGCTGCTTGGGCTTTTCGCCGTGCCGGTCTGGGCCGCGGATCTGGCGGCAAGCCTACACTGGGCGCAGCGTGTGGAACTGGGCACGGCCGTCTCCGGCATCGTGCAAACGGTCGCGGTTAAGCCTGGTGACCGGGTAAAGAAGGGCCAGGTGCTCGTAAGCCTGGACGCCACGGCCTTCAGCGCGCAGGTGGCCGAGGGTCAGGCCAGTGTTGCTCAGGCCCAGGAGGAAGAAAAGGATGCCAAACGGAACCTAGATCGCGTACAGGAGCTCTACAACCGCACTGTGATCGCGGCCACCGAGCTGGAGGCGGCGCAGTTACGCCATGCCCGCGCCCAGGCGCAGCTTACGGCAGCGCGTGCGCGTCTGGCCGCGCTTAACAAGCAGCTTAGGGATACCACAGTGCGCGCACCCTTCGACGGTGTCGTGCTCAAGCGTCAGGTGGAACCCGGGCAGGCAGTGGCCAGCCAATTGAAGCCGGAGCCTCTCATCGTGCTGGCGCGGACGGGTGAGATGGTGGCGCGCGGGCTGGTGGCACTGCCCGAGGTCAGGACGCTCAAGCCGGGACAAGCGGTGGAGGTAGAAGTGGAGGGACGCCGCTATCCGGGCCGCGTGCGGCTGGTGGGATTGGAGCCGGTAGGGCCCAAGGGCGAGTATGCGATCGACGTGGTATTCCCGGTTGAGGACATCCTGCGGGCCGGCACGCCTGCGGTGATTCGGCTACCGTGACGCGGCCTCAACCTGGCTGGCGCGGCAGCGTCTGTCCCGCGGTGCGCCGGTTTTCCTCGTAGTTCCACGCCCAGCGGGTCTTCCACGCGCCCACCACCATGTTGGGATAGTCGGGCTGGCCGAGGCTGCCGTTGTAGCGGCCCAGGGCGCGGAAGAGATTGCCGTTTTCCATGTCCAGGTAGTGGCGCAGGATGGTGCAGCCGTAGCGCAGGTTGGTGCGCAGGTGGAACAGGTTGTGTTCCGGCGTGCCGATGAGCTTCACCCAGAAAGGCATCACCTGCATGTAGCCGCGCGCCGAGGCCGAGGACACGGCGTACTTGCGGAAGCCGCTCTCCACCTGGATGAGA
The DNA here is from genome assembly GCF_039822265.1 of Thiobacter sp. AK1. Lineage (NCBI taxonomy): Bacteria > Pseudomonadati > Pseudomonadota > Betaproteobacteria > Burkholderiales > Thiobacteraceae > Thiobacter > Thiobacter aerophilus. The sequence continues at coordinate 34,486 of NZ_JBAJEX010000005.1, read as the reverse complement.
CCCAGCACCAGCTGTGGATCCAGGCCCGCGCGGGTAGCCTCATAATGCACCGTCACCAGGAAATCGCGCCGCTCGGCTGCATCCGGCATGAAGCGTTCCAGCCGTTTCGACATGGCGGCAAGCCAGGCCTCTGCTTCCCGGGGATCGCGCGTGACGATACGCGGCGCGGCCGTGTCGGCCACACTCTTGGACAGAGCCGCACGCACGCTGGCGGAGAGCTCCTCATAGACCTGGGCGCCGGCCAGACTCACGCCCGGTACAGCGAATGCCGCCAGTAAAAGCAGGACGCGCCAGCCCTTCATCCTGTTCAGACCTCCGACAGCACTTTCGTTTTCAGGAAGGCCACCGCCTCGGTGAGGCTTAAGGGGGTGGCGGTTACATCGCGCCGTCCCTGATACTCGATGCGCCCTTCCTTGAGGTTGCGCTCCCCCACCACGATGCGGTGAGGAATGCCGATTAGCTCCATATCAGCAAACATCACGCCAGGTCGCTCATCTCTATCATCCAAAAGGACTTCCAGTCCCGCCAAGGTAAGCTCACTGTAAAGTTTTTCGACAGTTTCCCGCACGGCGTGAGACTTGGAAAGCCCAATGGGCACGATGGCCAGGTCGAAGGGCGCCATGGCTCGCGGGAAGATGATGCCCCGCTCGTCGTGGTTCTGTTCGATGGCCGCCCCCACGATGCGCGACACGCCGATGCCATAGCACCCCATTTCCATCGTGCGTGCCTTGCCTTCCTCGTCCAGGAAGGTGGCGTGCATGGCTTCCGAATATTTGGTGCGCAACTGGAAGATGTGGCCTACTTCGATGCCGCGGCAGATCATGAGCGAGCCCTTGCCGTCGGGGCTCGGGTCACCTGCCACCACGTTGCGGATGTCCGCCACCCGAGGCTCCGGCAGATCGCGGCCGAAATTCACCCCCGTGAGATGGAAGCCGTCCTCGTTGGCGCCGCACACGAAATCCGCCATCACCGCCACCGAGCGGTCCGCGATCATGGGCAGCGTGAGTCCCACCGGTCCCAGGGAGCCAGTGCCGCAGCCCACCGCCTCACGGATGCGGGTGTCGGAGGCGAAGCCCTTGAGCTGGCCGACTTCCGGCAGCTTACCCACCTTGACCTCGTTGAGCTCGTGATCGCCGCGCAAAAGCAGCGCGACCAAGCCGTGGCTGCCTTCCACGATCAAGGTCTTGACCACCTGCTGCGGCGGAACGTCCAGCAAAGCACAGACCTCGGCGATGCTATGGGCGCCCGGCGTGGCGACTTTCTGCATGGGGCGCGACGGCGCGGGGCGCGGCGTCGCGGGGGGCATCGCCTCGGCCAGTTCCACGTTGGCCGCGTAGTCGGAGGTGGGGCAGAAGGCGATGGCGTCCTCGCCGGAATCCGCCAGCACGTGGAATTCATGGGAGCCGGTGCCGCCGATGGCGCCGGTGTCCGCCGCCACGGCACGGAATTTCAGGCCCAGGCGCTCGAAGATGCGCGTGTAGGTTTCGTACATCACGCGGTAGGTGGCCTCAAGGCTTGCCAAATCGGCGTGGAAGGAATAGGCGTCCTTCATGATGAATTCCCGTGCGCGCATCACGCCGAAGCGGGGACGAATCTCGTCGCGGAACTTGGTTTGGATCTGATAGAAGTTCACAGGCAGCTGGCGATAGCTGCGGATCTCTCGCCGCGCGATGTCCGTGATGACTTCCTCGTGGGTCGGGCCGAAGCAATAGTCACGTTGGTGGCGATCCTTGATCTTGAGCATCTGCGGCCCGAACAGCTCCCAGCGTCCCGTCTCCTGCCACAATTCCGCCGGCTGCACCGCCGGCATCAGGAGTTCGATGGCGCCGGCCTTGTTCATTTCCTCGCGCACGATGGCTTCCACCTTGCGCAGCACCCTCAAGCCCAGCGGCATCCACGTATACAGACCGCTGCCCAGGCGGCGGATGAGCCCCGCCCGCAGCATGAGTTTGTGCGATACGAGCTCGGCTTCCGCAGGCGCTTCCTTGAGGGTGGACAAGAAAAAGTGGCTGACGCGCATGATTTTGTTGTGGAATGAGAAAGGGCCGAAATTATAACGCGGAAGCGCGGAGCCCGGCTTGATTGATAAGATCGCGGCTTAAGCCGCTCCCGCCACTGGTTTCGGCAGTTGCGGTAGGCATTCTATTGAGCATTACGTAAGTAGGTGACACCTTTGTGTCGTCCCCGCGAAAGCGGGGACCCAGGAACATGGCGAGGCATACCCTGGATTCCCGCTTTCGCGGGAATGACGTTTGACTTACGCAGCCTGTCAACGACTTACGTAACGCTCAATAGCGGCCATGCGGCGGTCCTTGGATGAGGCACGGGCGGGTGGTATAAAGCGGCGCATGGGATTTTTGGCGAAGTGGCGGATCCACCGACAGGCGCGCGCCGGCACGCGGGTGGAGGTGAGCGAGAAGGATGGGGTGCGCACACTGCACCTGGGCAATGACACGGTGCAGTCCGCCATGCGTCTGAACCAGCCCTTCCAGCTGGAACTCGCCTATACACGCGCCATGCTGGCCTGCCTTTTGTTCCATCGCGCACCGCGGCGTTTTCTGATGATCGGGTTGGGTGGCGGCTCGCTGCCCAAGTGGGTCTGGAAGCACCTACCGGAGGCCGACACCACGGTGGTCGAGATCGATCCGGAGGTGGTCACCGTGGCGCGCCAGTTCTTCCACGTGCCGCCGGACGATGGACGCTTGCGCGTGGTGGTGGCGGACGGGGCCGAGTATGTGCGGGCGCACCGCGGCCCGTGGGATATCCTGATGGTGGACGGCTACGACGAACACTGCCAGGTGGAAGCCCTCACGACTGCCGAATTCTATCGAGACTGTCGCAACGTCCTGGCCGAGGACGGCATGCTGGTGATCAACCTCTGGAGCTGCGACGGCAACTTCAACACGCTGGTGGAACGCTTGTTCCATGTCTTCGACGATCTCGTGCTGCTGCTACCTGCCGGCAGCCACAGCAATGTGGTCGCTCTGTGCTTCAACAGAAGTCCCAATCATCCCCGCTGGGACGACCTGCGCCAGCGCGCGCTGGAACTGGGTGCGCGCCATGACATGGATTTCCGCGTGTGGGTCGATGGCCTGCGCCGTCTCAATCTGCACAACCTGCGGCGACTTCTGATCTGACCCGTTCACGCCTGCCGCGGCCTGGCTTAAGACTCGCTGTCTTAAGCCAGCGGTAAGCCGCTCTTTGACCAGGGCGGCTAGAATGGCGGCCGTGCTGCTTTCGTTCGCTAGGGTGGGTGCGTGGCTCCACTCCATAAGTGCCTAACCGGTCCCAAATCATTGGCCGAAAGCAGTCCAACCCAGTTCGCAGAAAGGTCCGTTCATGTGGGTCGCCCGGGTCTCTTGCATGGTCGTCTTCTTCCTCTTCGCCTTGCCTGTTGCCGCGGCTGCGGCCGAGCCGCCGCTGGCGGTTTCCCTTACCCCGGCCCAGATGCAGTCGCTGGGGGTGGTGACCCAGGCGTTGCCGGCTGCGCAGGCCGCGACGGTGCGCCTGCTGCCTGGCCGCGTGACCATCCCGCCTTCCCAGATCCGGGTCGTCGCCGCGCCCGTGGCGGGGTTGGTGGAGCAAGTGCGTGTGGCGGCCCAGCAGACGGTGAGCGCGGGGACGCCTCTGGCCGTACTGGCAAGTCCCATGCTGCTTGAAGCACAGCGCGAGTACCTGCAGGCGGCAAGCCAGTTAGGCCTGGCGGAGACGACCTTGCGTCGCGAGGAGGCTCTCCATCGCGAAGGCATCATCGCCGAGGGGCGGCTTTTGGCTGCGCAAGCGGCCCACGCCCAGGCACAGGCGGCTTATGCGGAGCGGCGTCAGGTGTTGCGCCTGTACGGCATGAGTGAGGCGGCCATCGCCGCCTTGACGGCTGCGCGCGGCCTGTCGGGCACGCTTAACCTCGTTGCACCCGCCGCGGGGGTGGTGCTGGAGCAGCTGGTTCAGCCGGGGCAGCGGGTGGAGGCCAACACGCCCCTGTTCCGGATCGCGCGCTTGGCACCCCTGTGGATCGAGTTGCAGGCAGGCTTGGCGGATGGATTGGCGATTCGCCCCGGTGCGCGGGTGAGCGTGGACGGTGCGCGCGGACGGGTGGTGGCGGTGGGCGCGAGCATGGACGCTGCCAGCCAATCGCTGCCGGTGCGCGCGGAGCTGACGACTGGGCTTGGCGCCTTGCGTCCCGGTCAGTTCGTCGAGGCACGCGTGGAAAGCGCGGCAGCGGGGCGGGCCTGGCGACTGCCAGCGGCGGCGGTGGCACGCCATCAGGGACGGGCTCATGTCTTCGTTAAGACACGTGGAGGCTTTGCCATGATGCCGGTCACGCTGCTGGAGGAAGAGGCTGGGCAAGTGGTGGTGAGCGGCAATTTGCCGGATCAGGCGCAAGTCGCGGTCAAGGGCGTGGCGGCGCTGAAGGCCATGGTTACGGGTGTGGGCCAGGACTGACGCATGCTTGGCCGCCTCACCGAATTCGCGCTCAGCCAGCGTCTGCTTGTGGGGGTGCTCACCTTGCTGTTGGTGGGGGCGGGCGTGATCGCGTTCCGCGACCTGCCCATCGACGCCTTTCCCGATGTCTCCACGACCCAGGTGAAGCTGGTAATGAAGGCGCCGGGCATGACGCCGGAGGAAGTGGAGGCGCGCATCACGACACCCATCGAGCTGGAGATGCTGGGTATTCCCCATCAACGCGTGCTGCGCTCGGTGTCCAAGTATGGGCTGGCGGACATCACCATCGACTTCGAGGACGGCACCGACATCTACTGGGCGCGCCAGCAGGTGGCGGAACGTCTAAACGGCATTCTGGGCGCGCTGCCGCCGGGTGTGGGCGGGGGGCTTGCGCCTATCACCACGCCGCTGGGCGAGATGTTCATGTTTACCGTGGAGGGCGGGGGGCTGAGCCTCGAAGCGCGGCGCAGCCTGCTGGAATGGGTGATCCGTCCGCAGTTGCGCACCCTGCCTGGTGTGGCGGACGTCAACACCTTGGGGGGCTACGCCCGCGCCTTCGAGGTGGCGGTGGATCCGGTCCGGCTTTCGGCACGGGGCGTGAGCATGGCCGAGCTGGAAGCGGCGCTTGTCAACAACAATCGCAACGACGGCGCCGGGCGTCTCCACGATGGCGAGGAAGTGCTGGTGGTGCGCGCGGAGGGCGCGGTGCGCACCCTCGCAGATCTTGCGGCCATCGTGGTGACGCGACGCGACGGCCAAGTCGTGCGGGTGGGCGATGTGGCCACGGTGCGGGTGGGTAGCCTCACTCGTTATGGCGCTGTGACCCGCGATGGACGCGGCCAGGCCGCGCAAGGCCTGGTACTAGGCCTGCGTGGTGCCAATGCGCGGCAGGTGGTGCAGGGTGTGCGCGCCAAGCTCAAAGAAATCGAAAGAAGCCTGCCTCCCGGGGTGAGAATCGAAGTGTTCTACGACCGTGGCCACCTGGTGGAACGAGCGGTGGGCACGGTGGCGCGCGCGCTGGCGGAGGCCATCGTGCTGGTTCTGGTGCTGCTGCTTTTGTTTCTGGGCAATCTGCGCGCGGCGCTGGTGGTGGCCTTGACATTGCCCCTGGCGGCCCTGGCCACCTTCATCCTCATGCGTCTTTCGGGCATGTCGGCCAATCTCATGAGTCTGGGCGGGCTGGCCATCGCCATAGGCATGCTGGTGGATGCGGCGGTGGTAGTGGTGGAAAACATAGTGACCCATCTCGCCCAGCGCCGTGCGGAAAGCCCCGTGCCGCATCTCCATGTCGTCTATCGCGCGGTGCGTGAGGTGGCCGTCCCGGTCGCCTCCGGTATTGCCATCATCGTCATCGTCTTCCTGCCGCTGCTCACGCTACAGGGATTGGAAGGCAAGCTGTTCATCCCGGTGGCGCTCGCGATCGTGTTCGCCCTGTCCGCGTCGTTGCTGCTCGCGCTCACCGTGATTCCGGTGGCTTCGTCGTTTTTGCTCACCCACGTGGGCCATGGCGAGCCCTGGCTACCACGCAAACTGTCTGCCCTGTACCGGCCGCTATTGGCGTGGGCACTGGCCCACCAGAAACAGGTCGTGGTGGTGGCGCTGGTCCTCCTCGCGGCCACGGCCATCGTGTACACCCGCATCGGCAAAACCTTCATGCCAACCATGGACGAGGGCGACATCATCATGCAGCTGGTGAAACTGCCTTCCATTAGCCTAGAGGAGTCCACACGCCTGGATCTCGCCGTGCAGCGGGCGGTGCTCGCGCGGGTGCCGGAAGTGCGGGGCATCGTCGCCCGCACCGGTTCCGACGAGCTGGGGCTCGATCCCATGGGTTTCAACGACACCGACAGCTTCCTCGTGCTCAAACCCCGCAACGAGTGGCGCAAGCCGGACAAGGAATGGCTTACCGATGAGTTGCGCAAGGTGATGGCAGCGTTCCCGGGCGTGGCGGTGAATTTCACGCAGCCCATCGAGATGCGGGTGTCAGAGATGCTCACCGGCGTGCGGGGTGACGTGGCGGTGAAGGTGTTCGGGCCGGACGCCGCCACCCTGGATGGACTGGCGCGCAGAATCGAGCAGGTGCTGCGTCAGGTGCCGGGCAGCCAGGACGTCTATACGGTAAAGAACGAGGGGGTGCAGTATCTGCAAATCGATATCGACCGCCTCGCGGCTGGGCGCCTGGGTTTCAACGTGGAAGACATCCAGAACGCGCTGCGTGCCCTGGTGGAAGGCCGCATACTGGGCGTGGTGGTGGAACCGGGCCGGCGTACGCCGCTTTTGCTGCGTGGTGACGATGCCCTGCGTCGGGGAGCGGATGCCCTCGCTCGCGTGCAGCTGGTGACACCGGCAGGCCAGGTGCCGCTTTCCGCCGTGGCGCACATTCGCCGCACGGATGGGCCGGTGAAAATCGAACACGAAAACGCGGCGCGCATGGCGGTGATCCAGTCTAACGTGCGCGGGCGGGATTTGGTGGGCTTCGTGACCGATGCCAGGGCGGCGGTGGCGGCACGTGTGCCGCTGCCTGCTGGCTATCGTCTCGAATGGGGCGGCCAGTTCGAAAACCAGCAGCGTGCCGCGGCGCGTCTATCCATCGTCGTGCCGGTGGCGCTGTTGCTCATCTTCCTCCTGTTGTTTGCCACCTTCCGCTCCGTGCGGCAGGCGCTTTTGGTCCTCACCAACATTCCCTTCGCCATGATCGGTGGTGTGTGCGCCCTCTGGATCTCCGGGGAGTATCTCTCGGTGCCAGCTTCGGTTGGCTTCATCGCACTGCTTGGCATCGCGGTGCTCAATGGCGTGGTGATGGTGAGTCATTTCAACCAGTTGCTCGCCCAGGGCATGAGCCTGGCGCAGGCCGTGGTGGAAGGCGCCCAGCGTCGCCTGCGACCCGTGCTGATGACGGCCTCCATCGCCGCCTTCGGCCTGGTCCCGCTGCTGTTTGCCACCGGGCCCGGATCGGAGATCCAACGTCCGCTCGCCATCGTGGTCATTGGCGGTCTGGTCACCTCCACGCTACTCACCCTCGTGCTGCTTCCCATCCTCTTCTCCCGTTTCGGCGTCGAATCCGCCAAGGAGCGCGTGACATGATGACTTGTCTCACCATCGTCCTGCCCCGCAGCCTGGAGGAGGCCCTGGTAGACCACTTGCTGGAACATCCGGAATGGGTGCCAGGATTCACGACCCAGGTGGTAGACGGTCACGGTCGAGGGGTGGTGTACCGCGGCAGCGCCGAGCAGGTGCGTGGTCGCGTGGTGCGCGTGATGGTGCAAATCGTCACCGAGCGCGACAAGGCCGATGCTTTGCTTGCACACCTGCGCGAGAGCCTCGTTAGTCCAGAGATCGCCTGGTGGACCATGCCGGTGTCTGGTTTCGGGAGGCTGGCATGAAACGCGCGTGCCTGCTGTCGCTCACGCTTATCGTCGCCACCGCCCACGCCGCCGAGGAGTTGGCTGTGCCCGATTTGCCGCCGCCGTCGGTGGTGCGCCAAGTGCTGGAGCGGGTGCCGAGTGTGGTGGCGGCCCGCGCCGGCATTGGCATGCAGGAAGCCACCCGCAAACGTCTTCTTGCCGGACCGCACGAAACCGTGGTGCGCGTCACGGGGCAAGAGCGGGATGTGCGTGCCGCGCCCACCGCGCAATACAGGGAGTGGGACCTGGCTGTGGAGCGGACGCTACGGCTGCCGGGTAAGGCCGCGTTGGATGGGGCCCTGGGCGAGCAAGGCGTGACCCAGGCCCGGCTGGCGCTGGGCGATGCGCTACACGAGGCGGCGCGGAGCTTGCTCAAAGGTTGGTTCGCCTGGCTCAAGGAGCGCAGCCAAGCCGCGCTCTGGGAGGAACAGGTGGCTTTGTTGCAACAACAACTCGTGGCGGTGGACAAGCGCATCCACGCCGGCGATGCCCCTCGCCTGGAACGCCTTGCGGCGCAGGCGGCCCTCGCCCAGGCCGAGGCCAATCGCGCCCAGGCCCGCTTCCGAGCGCAGGCAGCGGCCACCGAACTCATGCGTCGTTTCCCCGGCCTCACCCTGCCGGATGCCGTGCAGATCGCGCAACCGCGCCCGGTGGAATTCGATGGCGCGTACTGGCGCGAGGAGGTGCTTGCCCACAACCATGAGCTGGCTGCCGCCCAGGCGGAAACGCGGCGGGCGCGCCTGGCGCTGACGCGGGCCGAGGCCGAGCGTATACCCGATCCCACCGTGGGTGTGCGCGCCGCGCGGGAGCGGGGCGGCGAGGAGCACATCATTGGCCTGACACTGACCGTTCCCTTGGGCGGTGCGGCGCGCGCCGCGGCAGTGGACGCAAGCCGCGCCGAAGCCGACATGGCCGCTCAGCGCGAGGCTGTGGTTGCGGCCAAGCTCGCCGCGGAAGCCGAGAACCTGTTTCATGGCGCGCAGGCGGCGTATGCCGCGGCGATGGCCCAGGCCTCGGCGGCGCGGGAAATGGAAGCGGCGGCGGCGCTGGCCGCTCGCGCCTATGCCTTGGGCGAAGGCGGCCTGTCCGGTGTATTGACTGCGCGCCGGCTCGCCCTCGAGGCGCGGCTGGCTGCAAGCCTCGCAACCCTCGAGGCCAATGAGGCGCGCTACCGGCTCCTTCTGGATGCCCACCGCCTTTGGGCCATCGATCCCGACGAGCATGACCACGCGCCGAAGCAGCTGCCTGACGTACCGCGCGGGCAAAAGCCACAGCCCTGATGGGGCCGGGGCGTAGGCGCGGCCCTGTTCCACTCGGGATATTCGAGGGTTTATGGGCGTGCTTCTTCGCGCATCGCGTTCCTGATCGCCTGAGCGCAGGCATACCGCTGCCAAAGCGCCTTCCACCGCGCAGCAAAAAACGCCGTTGACTGCGATCCGAGTCGTCCCTTCGCTGGGCCTCATTCTCTTTTTGGTTTTTCGTCAAAATGTCTTTTGCTACCATGTCTGGCATGAGGTCCGGGCCGCACGGGGTGCGGTGTGACACGAAACGAACAAGGGAAGACCCATGCGACGATTTTGGGCGGCAATCTTTTTTCTCGCCCTCGCCACCAGCCATGCCGCGGAATACCGCCCGACGCCCGTGAACCCCGGGGGGGGACGCGCGCAAGCGACTTACGTATTTGGCTTTCACCCCCATCTCAATCCCCAGGAGCTGGTCGCCGCGTATCAACCCATACTCGATTACCTGGAGCAGCACATTCCGAACGTGAAGTTCCAGCTGGAGGGGGCGAAGGATTATTCCGAATTCGAGGCGCGGCTCGTGGCCCGGCGTTACCACTTCGCCCTGCCCAATCCGGTTCAAACCCTGATCGCCCAGCGCGTGGGCTACCACGTGATCGCCAAGAATTTTCCGGACGAGGATTTCCGCGGCGCCCTGGTCACCCGTGAGGGCCGCATCACTGGGTTGAGGCAACTGTCGGGCGAGACCCTGTGCTTTCCCTCGGCGACAGCGGTGGCGGCGACCCTCTTGCCCCTCTGGTATTTGCACCGTCATGGGGTGGACGTGAAAAGTTTGCGATTGCAATACACGGGCACCCAGGTGGCGGCCCTGCTCAATGCGGGCGCCGGCGATGCCGCCGCCTGCGGCGTGTCGGTACGCTTCCTGCGCGCCTTCCAGCGCGACGAGCCGAACAAGGCGGCGCGCCTTGCCGTGCTATTCGTGACGGATCCCTCGCCGCACAATGCCATCGTCGCACGGGCAGACGTGCCGGCGGCGCTCAAGGAGAAAGTCGCGGCCACGTTGGCGGCGATGGCAGCCGATCCTACGGTGGATGCCAGCCGCTTCAAACTGGGCCAGCACCGCTTCGAACGGGCCAGCGATGAGACCTACCGGCCCTTTCGTGCCTTCCTCGAGCGTTATGACGCCGAGATCGGGCTGCCTGCCGCCCTCAAACCAGTGATCGCCCGCTGACTGTCATGGTGCGATTCTGGCAATCCTTGCGTGGCCGCATTCTGGCCAGCGTGATCCTGGTGCACGCCGCTCTGTCGGCCTACATCGCCGCTGACTTCGTTCACCGTGAGCGCATTCTGTTGGGGGAACAGTTCCGCGGTCAGGCGGGGGCGCTGGCGCGCAATCTTGCCACGAGTAGCGGCGCGTCGTTGGTGAGCCGCGATCTGGATACCCTGGATGCCCTCACCGGTGCCCTGCGCCAAGTGCCTCACCTCGCTTTCGCCCTGGTGACAGACGACCAAGGACGGGTGCGTGCCAGCAGCGACGATAGCTTGTTTGACCAGGTGCTGGGCGACGAGGTGAGTCGCCGGCTGTTGAGCGTGGGGGGGCCACAGGTGCTGGAACACGGCGGCATCGTGGATGCCGTTTATCCAGTCGAGGTGGCAGGGCGTACCGTGGGCTATGCGCGGGTGGCGTTTTCACGGGCGAGCCTGGATGCCGCCATCAGCCGGCTCATCTGGCGTGGGGTGGGTTTTACCGTGCTTGCCATCGTGCTGGGCGGGCTGGTGGCCTGGGGTGTGACGCAGGCGGTGACGCGGCGGCTGGCGCGTCTGTCCACCGCGGCCGATGCCGTGGCGAGCGGCGATCTCGAAGTGCGCATCGAGGGTGATGAGCAGCCGGACGAAGTGGGCCAGCTGGCGCGTGACTTCCGCGTGATGGTGCAGGCGCTGCGCACGGAGCGGGCGCGGCGGGATGAACTGGAGGCGCGTCTGTGGGAAGAGAAGGAGCTTGCCGAGGTCACCCTCACTTCCATTGGCGATGCGGTGATCACCACCGATGTGGCAGGCCAGGTGAGCTTCATGAATCCAGTCGCCGAGCGCCTCACCGGCTGGCGAAGAGACGAAGCCCGCGGCAAACCCCTCACCCAGGTCTTTCGTATCTTGGACGAGACCCGCCGCGTGCCCATTGTCAATCCGGTGGAAACCGTGCTCGCCACGGGGCAGGTGGTGGGGCTGGGCAATCACACCCTGCTCATCAGCCGCGATGGCCGCGAGCTCAACATCGAGGATTCCGCCGCGCCCATTCGTGACCGGGACGGCGACATCTTGGGCGTGGTGCTGGTGTTCCACGATGTCACCGAGGCCCATACCCTCCAGGCCAAGCTGCGCTGGGCGGCCAGTCACGATCCCCTCACCGGCCTTTACAACCGCGCCGAGTTCGAACAGCGCCTGCAAGCGTTGCTGGAGGTGACCCGTCCCGGCGACAAGCATGCCCTGCTCTACGTGGACCTGGATCAATTCAAGGTGGTGAACGATACCTGTGGCCACGTGGCCGGTGACGAGCTGTTGCGGCGCCTGGCGCTGGAGATGCAGGCCCAGGTGCGGCTGCATGACGTTCTGGCCCGTTTGGGGGGCGACGAGTTTGGCTTGCTTTTGCCCTATACCAGCGCCACCCGGGCGCGGGAGATCGGGATGGCGCTGCTCACCATGCTCCAGAACCACCGCTTCCTATGGAAAGACCGCACCTTCACCACCGGCGCCAGCGTCGGGCTGGTGACCATCGACGGGCCCGGGCATGGCGTCTCCGAACTGCTCTCGGCGGCGGACACCGCCTGCTATGCGGCCAAGGAGGAGGGGCGGGGACGCATCGTGGAATACGTGGCGGAATCGGTGGATTTCAAGCGCCGGGCCCAGGAGATGGACTGGGTGGCGCGACTGGCCGCGGCCCTGGACCAAAACCGTTTCCGCCTGTTCTGGCAACCCATCCGGGCGGTGACCGGCGAGGAGCCGCTGCGACACGGCGAGGTGCTGCTGCGCCTCGAGGAGGAAGATGGCAGCCTGACCCTGCCCGGTGCCTTCCTGGCCGCCGCGGAACGCTACCAGCTCATGGGGCGCATCGACCGCTGGGTGATCGAGACCGCCTTCCAGTGGCTCGCCCAGCATCCGGGGAATTTGTGCTTGTCCATCAACCTCTCCGGCCAGTCGCTCACGGACGATCGTCTCCTGGAATGGGTTAAGACGCGTCTCAAACACTACGGCGTGCCCTGTGCGCGCATTTGCTTCGAGATCACGGAGACCGCGGCCATCGCCAACTTGCAGCGGGCCGTGACCTTCATGGAAGGCTTGCGCCGTCTGGGCTGCCGCTTCAGCCTGGACGACTTCGGCGCGGGGCTGTCCTCCTTTGCCTACCTGCGCAACCTGCCCGTCGATTTCGTGAAGATTGACGGTTCCTTCGTGCGCCGCATCGTGGCAGACCCGGTGGACCGCGCCATGGTGGAGGCCGTGCGCGACGTGGCGCGGGTGATGAATATCCACACGGTAGCGGAATACGTGGAGAGCGAGGCCATCCTCGCCATGCTAGGCGAGCTGGGGGTGCACTACGCTCAGGGTTGGGCGGTGGGACGGCCGGTGCCGCTGGATGCTGTCGAGTGAGGCTTGCCGCAAGGGCGTGGCGCAGGGAAAGCGGCGGCCTGCCGCGCGAACTCGCGCGCCGCGTGGGGATCGTTTTCTCCGCCGTAGCGCAGCGCGGCATAGCGGCGCGCCAGCGCCGCGAGGGGCGCGGCCAGCTCGGGCCGCGTCTTGCCGATCCGCTCGGCATAGGCCAGTGGCCCTTCCTGGGGTGCGCGCGGAAGCCCCGCCCGCGCAAGCTTGCGGCATAAGCGTAGCCACGCCGCTTGCACGGGATCGCGTGGGGCCGGCAAACGCAGGGTGAGGGCGGCAAGCAGGATGAAGCTTGCCGCGAGCGCCACCAGCAGCATCCAGGCGAGCTTACGCCAGGAGACGATGCCAAACCCCATGCGTGCGAACAGCCCCACCTGGCGTTCCTGATCGAAGCCGATCACCCACAGGTTCCAACGGTGGTTGAGCGCGTCCCACTTAAGGCGCAGGGTTTTGAGCCAAAGCGGCTGGCTGCGCAGCAGGTAGGGCAGGGGCTCCCCTGCCGGCAAGGCGGCGGACGGGCCCCGTTCGATGCGTGAGGCGGCCACGGCGGCGGTGGGGTCCACCCGCACCCAGCCTCGCTGCGGCAGCCACACTTCGCTCCAGGCATGGGCATCGGACTGGCGGACGATGAGATAGCCGCCCAGCTCGTTGAACTCGCCCCCTTGATAGCCCGTCACCACCCGAGCGGGTACGCCTGCGGCGCGCATCAGAAACGTGAACGCCCCCGCGTAGTGCTCGCAAAAACCACGGCGCGTGTCGAACAGGAATTCGTCCACGCCATCGGGCCCAAGCAGGGGTGGGGTGAGGGTGTAGCGGAAATCCTGCTCCCGGAACAGCCGCAGCACGGCTTCGACCACTTCCCCATCCGAGTGCGCCGTGCGCCGCATCTGCTCGGCCAGGGCCCGGGCGCGGGAGTTGCCCGAAGGCGGCAGTTGCAGCGCGCGGGCGAGGGTGTGCGGATCTGGGTTGGCGTCGAGTCGGTGCTGGGGCAGGGCGAGGAGATCAAAGCGCTGCCGCTGAGTGAGCGGTTGTGTTGCGAAAAGCTGGTAGGTGGACGCAAGGCGCATGTGGGGCCCGAGCGCCAGTGGGTCGGGCAGCTCGAGCGCGAACACCCAGGGTTTGCCGTGGGGCTCCAGCGTGACGCTGTAGGCGATGGGCGGACCGTCCGCCTCCACGGCCGGCAACACGGCGGCGCCGCGATGGGGCTGCCAGCTTGCACCATCGAAAATTTCCAGTACCGGGCCGCGCCAGTAGCGCTGGGCTGCAGGGGGCGGCGGGCCTTTGAACTCGGCGCGGAAGACCACCTCGTCCGATTGCACGAGACGGCTGATGCTCCCGGGACGCATGATTTCGTCGAGTCCGCTGCGCGCGGCAAAGGTGTCCTTGGGCAGCCCCCACAGCGGCCCGGGCAGGCGCGGGAATAGCACGAACAAGAGCACCACGAGGGGCAGGGCCTGAATGGTGAGGGTGAGCGCAAGCCGCATCGCCGCCGGGACACTTTGGGCGGGATGGGTGAGAAGCGCGAGTGCCACCAGCAACCAGACCGTGGCGGTAAACAGATACAGGGCAAGCAGGATGTCCTGTCCATAGAGAAAATGGGTGAGTACCAGAAACCAGCCCAGAAAGACCGTCAGCACGGCGTCGCGCCGGGTGCGCATCTCCATGAGCTTGAGCGCCACCATGAGGGTGAGCATGGCCACCCCCGCCTCGCGGCCGAACAGGGTATGGTAGGCGACGAGGATGGACGCGGCGCAGGCCAGTGCGAGCAGGATCAACAGACCGCGGCCAGGCAAAGGCACCCAGCCCTGGCTTGCGGCCAGGCGCCAGCCGAGCAGGGTGGCCGTCAATAGCGTAAGCCACGGCGGCAGATGGGCCGCGTGTCCAGCCGCCACCAGCAGGATACCCAGCACCACCGCCAGGCTCTCGCGCCTTGCGAGGAGGGTATCAGCCATGATCCGCCTTTCCAAACAGGGCCAGCGCGGCCAGACACGCCTGTCGCTGGGCTTTGCCGTGCCCAGGCGGAATGCGCGTCCCGGGAAGGGAAAGACCGTAGCGCACGCCCGCCTGTTCAGCATCGAGTACCGCCCGAGCAAGCCAAGACAACTTCGTCTCCGTGTCCCCGGGTGCATGAGCCCAGTCGAGCGCACGGGTGGTGTCGGCCTCACCGTGGAAGCGCTTGCTGGCGAGCGGCCCGCCGCGGGCGAGCATCTTCCACGCCACAGCCCTGGGCGAATCGCCCGGCACGAAGGGGCGCAGGCCGGCGAAATCGCCCCGGCCTTCGCCCAGCGGGCGGCGGCAAGCGCCGTTTACGGTGTCGGGGATCGGGGGCGGCCGGGCGTGGTCGAGGGGACGGGGATAGACCAGGGTCGTGAGCGCCGGATACAGCACGGCCCAGGCCCGGAACAGGCCTAGGGGATAACTGGTGGACACGGTAAGCCGCGGCGCCGCAAGCCGTCCGCGACATGGTGCGGGCACAGGCAAATTCACCGGCGTGACTGTTGCGAGATCGACCCGAACCGCGGCGCTCCCCGCGGCGAGCACCAGGGCGGGGCGCGGGGAGGGCGCGGACAGACTGAAATGAAACTGGGCCTCGCCGCCGGCGAAGGCGGGCGTCGCACCGAGCGGGCTTACCACCACGTCGCGCAGGTTGCGCCAGGTGTGGAGCATGGCCGCGAGTGCCACACCCGCTAGCAGGAACACCAGCAGAAAGCCAAGGCTCAAGGCGTAGTTGACGGCCCCCACCAACATGGCGAGCAAGAACAACGCGAACAGCACCCCGTGGCGTGTGGGAAGAATGTAGATGCGCCGCGCCGTGAGCGCGATCGGGCCGGTTTCGCGGGACAGGGGTTGCATAAGCGCCGCTAGCCGCGCAGACAGGGCCATCCCGCGCATGGGCGAAACATCAGGGCAGGGGGACCGCGGCGAGCAGGGCAGCCGCCAGTTCCTCGCCGCTTTGCGCGCCGGCGGGATCGTGCAATCGGTGTCCGGCCACCGCTGGCAGCACGGCCTGCACGTCCTCCGGCAGCACCGCCGCGCGTCCGCAAAGGTAGGCGTGGGCGCGCGCAGCTTGCACCAGGCCTCGCCCCGCGCGGGGCGACAATCCTGTGCCGTAGGGGCCGCTGCGGGAATGGGCGAGCAGGGCCTGGACGTAATCCAGCAAAGCCTCGGCGACGAACAGGCGGGCCGCCTCCTCCTGGGCGGTGATCAGGCTCGCGGCATCGAACAAGGGGGACAGTTGCGCCAGTAGCGTACGCCGCTCCGTTCCCGCCAACAGCGCGCGTTCTGCACTGGCTTCGGGATAGCCTAGGCTTAAGCGCATCAGGAAACGGTCGAGCTGGGATTCCGGCAACGGAAAGGTCCCGACCTGGTGCTGGGGATTCTGGGTGGCGATCACGAAGAATGGTTCCGGCAAGCGGCGTGTGATGCCATCTACTGTGACCTGACGTTCCTCCATGGCTTCCAGCAGCGCGCTCTGCGCCTTGGGCGTGGCGCGATTGATCTCGTCGGCCACCACGACCTGCGCGAACACTGGGCCAGAATGGAAGACGAAACGGTTTTCCTGGCGGTCCCACACGGAAACACCAACGATGTCGGCGGGCAACAGATCGGCGGTGAACTGGATGCGGTTGAAGGCGAGTCCCAGGGTGCGGGCCAACGCCTGCGCCAGGGTCGTTTTGCCCATGCCAGGCAGATCCTCGATGAGGAGATGGCCGCGCGCCAGCAGACAGGCGCAGGCCAGACGGATTTCCCGTTCCTTGCCCAGGACGATTTCACCCACCTGACGCAAGACGGCGGCCAGTCGGACAGGCAGTGGGGCGTTGGCTTCCATGGCTGGCAAGTATAGCGGGTCAACACGCGTGCAGGCCCTCCGCTGCTTACGCAAATCGTGACATTGCGCGGGATCGCCGCTAAAGCGCCTCTCACCCGCCTGGCGGGTGACAACCCTGTGGGGCTTTAGCTGCGATCGGGCGTGTGCTCTCCGGTGATGGGGAGGCTTCCGCGAGCTTAAGCGTAACGCCGTGCCTGCCAGTCGAGGTGTTCGCGCACAATGGCCTGATAGGCGGTGAGCCGCCGCGGCGAGAGGGTGCCGTTCTCGGCAGCTTCGAGGATGGCACAGCCCGGTTCCACTAGATGCCGGCAGTTGTGGAAACGGCAGCGCCCCAGGTAGGGCCGGAATTCGACGAAGGCTTGCGCCACTTCCTCCGGGCTTAGATGGTAGAGGCCAAATTCCTGCAGGCCGGGAGAATCGATGAGATCGCTTTCCCCATCCAAGTGATAGAGCGTGGCATGGGTGGTGGTGTGACGGCCGGAGTCGAGCGCCTGGGAAATTTCGCGCGTGGCGGCGTGGGCGCCCGGCACCAGGGCGTTCACCAGGGTTGATTTGCCCATGCCCGACTGGCCCACCAGCACGCTCACCTGGCGCGCGAGGTGGGGGTGCAGGGGCGAGACATCGCGCGTGGCGGACAGCTTCACCAGCGGATAACCCAGTTGGTGGTACAGGGCCAGACGGGCTTGCGCTTGCGCAGTCTCCGATAGATCAGCCTTGTTGAGGACGATCACGCTCCTGAGATGTGCGGCCTCGGCGGCCACCAAGGCCCGGTTGACCAGTTCTTCGTAAAAGCTCGGCACGGCCGCCACCACGACGATCACTTGCGTAACATTGGCGGCAAGGACCTTCTGGCGGTAGGGATCGGAGCGATAGAGGAGACTTTCACGGGGCCCCACGCTTTCGATCACGCCTTGCGCGCTGCCGGTGGGTCGGACCTGTACCCGGTCGCCGCAGGCCACGCCCGTTTTCTTACCGCGTGTGACGCAGCCAAGAATGCGACCGTCGGCAAGTTCGACCTGGTAGCGCTTGCCATGCGCGGCAACGACGCGTCCCGGCAGGAGCCCTTGCGCCATGGTTCGCCGCTCAGAGATCGAACAGCGCGTCGATCTTGGCGGCGCAGATAAAGTCGTTTTCGGACAGGCCGCCGATGGCGTGGGTGATGTAGCGCACGGTGACCTTGTTGTACCCCACTTCCAGGTCCGGGTGGTGGTCTTCGCGGTGGGAGATCCAGGCGGTAGCGTTCACGAAGGCCATGGTCTCGTGGTAGTTCTTGAATTGATAGGTCTTGGCGATGGCGCCATTGTCCAGTTCCCAGCCCTTCACCTGAGCCAGGTAGGTTTGGATTTCCTCTGGCGTGAGGGGCGGTACGCCTCCCTCGCAGGGTTTGCAGTGGCCCTTGGTGAGATCGCAGACGACGGTGCTCATGCTCGATTCCTCATTTGAAGTGGTAGAAAGTCTGGTTGAGATAGGCGCCCACGTGCCGCTCGTCCTCGGGAAACCAGCCGGCGCCGGTATTGGCGTTGCAGGCCGAGATACGAGAAGCCAAGGCGGAGGCGCTTTTCACCTTGCGGTCGGCGCGCGTGTAAATGCCGGAGCCATCGCCACCAAAGAGGGAAATGTGACAGGCAGTGCACTTGGCATCGTGCAGGGCCTTGCCTTTTTGCACGTCGCCGCCCGCGAAGGGCTGGGCGTGGACGGCTGCGGCCGTGATGAAAAGCAGGGTGAGAGGCAGAAGACGCATGGCGAACTCCTTCAGTGGGTGGCAGCGGTTTCCAGGCGGCCGATACGTAGCGCCGCGGGTGGGTGTGAGTCGTAGAAGGTGGAGTAGAGCGAATCTGGGGTGAGCGTGGCGGCGTTGTCCTGGTAGAGCTTGGTGAGGGCGCGCACGAGGGCGGTGGCGCTGGCGTGGTGGGCGGCGAAGGCATCGGCCTCGAACTCGTGACGGCGGGAATAGAGGGCGATGAGCGGGTGCAGCAGGAACCCGAACACCGGCGCCACCAGCATGAACAGGGTAAGTCCCAGATAGGCCGAAGGGTGGCTCACCCCCAAGCCCGCGAAGAAGCCTTCCGCCTCGATCAGGTGAGCCAACAGCCAGAGTGCGGCGAGACTGGCGGCGAACACCCAGGCCAGGCGCTTGACCACGTGCCGGTGCTTGAAATGGCCCAGTTCGTGGGCGAGCACCGCTTCTACCTCTTCCGGTGAGAGCTTTTCCAGCAGGGTGTCGTAGAAGACGATGCGCTTGGCTTTGCCCAGACCGGTGAAATAGGCGTTGCCATGGCTGGTGCGGCGCGAGCCGTCCATCACGTAAAGGCCGCGCTGGGTAAAGCCGCAGCGTTGCAGCAAGGCTTCGATGCGCCGTTTGAGTGCGCCCTCGGGCAGCGGCGTGAAGCGATTGAATAGGGGCGCGATCACGGTGGGATAGAGGAAGAGCACCAGCAGGTTGAAGGCCACCCACACACCCCAGGCATAGAGCCACCAGTGCTCACCCATGGTGTGCATCAGCCACAGCAGCACCAGAAGCAGGGGCAGTCCCAGCACAAGCATGACCAGAGCGCCTTTCACCAGATCCGCCACGAACAGCGCCGGCGTCATGCGGTTGAAGCCGAAACGGGCATCGATCACGAAGGTGCGGTAGGCCGAGAAGGGCAGCTCCGCTAGACCGAGCAGGAGCATCACGTTGATGATGACGATCGGACCGCGCATGTGTTCCGTCTCCATCACGCTACGCCAGAAGCCATCCAGCGCGTCGAGGCCACCACCCAGGGTGAGCGCGAGCACCAGCAGCGCATCCACCCCCGCCTGCACCATGTTCAGACGTGTTCTGGCGACGGTGTAGTCCGCGGCTTTCTGATGGTCCGCAAGGGTGATGCGTTCGGCAAAGGCCGCCGGCACGCGATCGCGATGCGCTAGAATGTGCGCGATGTGACGGCGTGCGAGCCACAACTGCAGGAGCACGGCGATCGTCAAGGCGGACAAGAATACAGCCGTCACTATTTGCGCAGGGATAATCATGGCTTGGAAAAGGGTTTTTCCGGGCCCGGAAGAGAACGGAAATTATGGCACAGGCGCCAAACGAGAATCACCTGATCTGGATCGACATGGAAATGACCGGGCTGCATCCGGAGCAAAACCGCATCATCGAAGTGGCGCTGGTGGTGACCGATGCCCAGCTCAACGTGCTGGCGGAATCGCCGGCGCTGGCGGTGCACCAACCGGAGGAGGTGCTCGATGCCATGGATGACTGGAACAGGAGCACCCATGGCAAGAGCGGGCTGATCGATCGGGTGCGCGGCTCCACCCTCAGCGAGGCAGAGGTCGAGGCGCAGATGATTGCCTTCCTGGAGCCGCTGGTGCCGGCGGGCAAGTCGCCCATGTGCGGCAATTCCATCTGCCAGGACCGTCGCTTCCTCGCCCGCTACATGCCAAAACTGGAAGCCTATTTCCACTACCGCAACCTGGACGTGAGCACGCTCAAAGAGCTGGTCAAGCGCTGGAAGCCGGAGATTGCCTCGGGTGTGGTGAAGGAAGGCAAACACACGGCGCTGGCCGACATTTACGAATCCATCAACGAACTCAAGTATTACCGGGAGCATTTCATCAAGGCTTGATGCCGCCGCGGCGCCGGTTGCGCGCTTGGCGCAAGGCTTGCGCCGCGCCGACGGTGGCATCCCTCCACGATTGAGCCTTCACGAGCGGAGCAGTCATGAGCAATGGCCATACCTTCACCATCGAGGTGAATCCGAAAATTCCGCGCCGCCTGGCGCGGCTCGAGGAACTCGCCACCAATCTCTGGTACAGCTGGGACCGTCCCACGCGTACTTTGTTCGCGCGTCTGCATCCCGGTCTGTGGGATGCGGTGGGGCACAATCCCAAACTGTTCTTGCGCCGCATCGACGAGCAGCGCCTGGTGGACGCGGTGGACGATCAAGTGTTCCTCGCCACCTACAACCGCGTGCTGTCTGCCTACGACACCTATCACGCGGAACCCATGCGCCCTACGGGACAGGAAACCCTGCGCGAGCAGGATCTGGTGGCATATTTTTGTTTCGAGTTTGGACTGCACGAAAGCTTCCCCATCTACTCGGGTGGCTTGGGCATCCTGGCAGGGGATCATTGCAAGGCGGCGAGCGACATGCGGCTGCCCTTCGTCGCCGTGGGCCTGCTCTACCGCCAGGGCTATTTCACGCAGACCATCAACAGCGAGGGCCAGCAGGTCGCCACTTACTACGACGCCGACTTCGACGATCTGCCCGTTCAACCAGTGCGCCAGGACGATGGTAGCGAGCTACACGTAAAGGTGCCCCTCGCCGGACGGCAGGTAGCGGTCAAGGTGTGGGAAGCCACCATTGGGCACGTGCGGCTGCTTTTGCTGGACACGGATCTGGAAGAAAACACGCCAGAGGACCGGGACATCACCCACCAGCTCTATGGCGGTGACCGGCATACCCGCATCCGCCAGGAAATCATCCTAGGCATTGGTGGCCCGCGTGCCCTGACCGCCATGGGGCTCAAGCCCACGGTGTGGCATATCAACGAAGGTCATGCCGCCTTCCTGATCCTAGAGCGCATCCGGATGCTGCGCGCCGGTGGCCTGGATTTTGCCAGCGCGCTGGAGGCGGTGGCCGTCAACACGGTGTTCACCACCCACACGCCGGTGCCGGCCGGCCACGACCATTTCGCCCAGGACATGATCGAGACTTATTTCCGGGATTTCCTGCCGGAGCTCGGTCTGAGCCGGGAGGAATTCATTGCGCTGGGGCGCAAGGATGACGCGCCGGATTTCAATATGACGGCGCTGGCCATCCGTGGCTCTCGGCATCACAACGGTGTTTCGCGCATACATGGGGAGGTGTCCGCGCGCATCTGCGCCGATCTCTGGCCGCAGATTGACCCCGCGGAAAACCCCATGAGCTACGTCACCAACGGCGTGCACGTGCCCACCTTCCTGGCGCTGGAATGGGCCGAGCTGTTCGACCAGTTCCTGGGCTACGAATGGCGCCACCGCATGTCGGACGTGAGCTACTGGGCCAAGATCGACCAGATTCCGGATCATCTGTTCTGGAGCGTGCACCAATCCCTCAAGTCGCAGATGCTTCAGTTGGTGCGCCATCGCATTGCCCATCAGCACCTGCGTAACCACGGTTCCCAGGCCCATCTGGACCGCATGTTTCGCCATGCAGATCCCGCCAATCCCAACGTGCTCACCATCGGGTTTGCGCGCCGCTTCGCCACCTATAAGCGCGCGACCTTGCTGTTCGAGAACCTGGACTGGCTGCGCGAGATCCTCGCCGATGGCGAGCGGCCGGTGCTGTTCATCTTCGCCGGCAAGGCCCATCCCGCCGACCAGCCAGGGCAGGAACTGATCCGCCAGATTTACCACATCATGCACATGCCCGAGTTCGTGGGCAAAGTGCTGCTCGCCGAAGGCTACGACCTCAACATGGCGCGGCGCCTGGTGGCGGGCGTGGACGTCTGGCTCAACAATCCCATCTATCCCTTGGAGGCGAGCGGGACATCGGGCATGAAAGCAGGCATCAACGGCGTGCTCAATCTGTCTGTGCTGGATGGCTGGTGGGGCGAAGGCTATGACGGCAAGAATGGCTGGGCCATCAAACCGGCGCCAGAGAACATGGACGAGTACCGGCGCAACAAGGAGGATAGCCAGACGCTCTATGAGCTGCTTCAGGACCAGGTGATCCCGCTCTACTACAAGCGCGACAAGTTCGGCTATTCACCGGAATGGGTGAAGATGGCCAAGACTTCCATTGCCACGCTGCTGCCACGTTTCAATTCGGGTCGCATGGTGGGGGAGTATGTCAGTCGGTTCTATCTACCCGCGGCCAAGGCAGGGCGTCGTTATGCGGAAAGCGGCTTTGCCAACGCGCGCACGTTGGCGGCTTGGAAAGAGCGGGTGCGTGCGGCTTGGGGTGGGGTGGCCCTGCGGCGGGTGGATACGCCGAAGCGACGCATCCGCTTCGGGGACGAGGTGCGCTTCGAAGTGGCGGCCCGGCTCAATGGGCTGGATCCGGCAGACGTGGTGGTGGAGATGCTGATGACGCGCGCCAACAAGTATCACATCAAGGACGCGCACCACTACCGGTTCAGCTTCGACCGGGTGGATTCGGAAACGGGCGAGCACCGCTTCGTCTTGGATCTCGCGCCCAGCCTGTGTGGACGGCTCGATTATCGCATCCGCGCCTACCCGGCCCACGCCTTGCTCACCCATCCGCTGGAGATGGGACTGATGGTCTGGCTGTGAAGCGCGCCTAGTTCGCGATGTGGGTGCAATTGCGCCCGGCGCGCTTGGCGTCATAGAGCGCCCGGTCGGCCCGCAGCACGAGGCTGTGCCCGTTCTCGCCCTCCGCGAGGCAGGCGATGCCGCAACTGAAGGTGATCGCGATGGGGTGCTGGTCGTAGAGAAGGGGCGAGCGGGCGATCATCTCACGCAGTCGGTCCACTACGAACCCGGCTCCCTGGATGTCGGCATCCGGCAGGATCAGCAGAAACTCCTCGCCACCGTAGCGCACCAGGGCGTCCGATTCCCTTAGCACCGAGCGGGCCACCATGCCGATGTGGGCGAGCAGGGCATCGCCCGCATCGTGACCGAACCGGTCGTTCACTTCCTTGAAGTGGTCGATGTCGATCATGGCCACTGTGAGGCGGCCGCCGTGGCGGCGCACGCGCGCCACTTCACGCATGAGTAGCGCATCCATGCCGCGCCGGTTTTGGGCGCCGGTGAGGGCGTCCTCCAGCAGCGACTGGCGAGTCTCGCTGAGCTCGCAGCCCATGCGCTCCAGGGTGGAACGGGTTGCTGCCAGCTCGTTCTGGGTCTGCACCACCGACAGGTGGATCAAGTCTGCCTTTTCCGTGATGGCCTGCGCCAGGCGCAGGATCAGTTCCTTCTCCTCGGCGCTACCCAGCTCGTCCACCGTGCCGCGGATGTCCGCATTCCTGGCTTGCAATTCCTCGCTCAGGCTGGCTGTGCGGTGGATGATCCTGTCCACCAGCTGCCGCACCATCGCTACGATGTTGCTAGAGGCATGGCTGAGGGGTTGCTGCGATGCGGTGGCAGGCTTGCCCGCCATCTCGGCATACACGCGCGCGTAATTCTCGGGCGTAGCGGGAAGCTGGCGCTCAGCCAGGGCGAGCAAGGTGGCGCGGGCGAGATCGGCGACGGAGGGCGGGGACATGGGGCGTTCCGGAAGGTGCTTGGGCAATGATACTCGGTCCGGGCGCGTCGTGGGTCGTCGTTCAGCGCGCCAGCAGGCGCTGGTAGAGGTCGAGATAGGCGCGCGCACTTTTTTCCCAGGAGAAATCCATGCGCATGCCTGCCTGCTGGATGCGCCGCCAAACCGGCCGCTCTTGCCAGGCATCCAGGGCACGCCGGACGCCTTCCAGCACGGTGGCGTAGTGCATGTCATGGAAGATGAAGCCGGTGGCCGTGCCGGCGGCGAGGTTTTCAGGATTGGCGTCGACCACGGTGTCGGCCAGTCCGCCGGTGGCATGCACCACCGGCGGCGTGCCGTAGCGCTGGCTGTACATCTGATTCAGGCCGCAGGGTTCGTAACGGGACGGCATGAGGAAGATGTCGGCGCCTGCTTCCATGAGATGGGACAGCCCCTCGTCGAAGCCGATGGTGACGGAAAGCTGACCCGGATACCGTGTGGCCAAGGCGCGTAGCGCCGTCTCGAGCTCCGTTTCGCCGGCGCCCAACACCGCGACTTGTGCGCCCAGGCGCAGGATTTCCGGCGTAATGGCGAGCACCACATCGGATCCCTTCTGGTAGGTGATGCGGGAGATCACGGCGAGTAGCGGACGGTTTGCCTGCGCGGCAAGCCCGAGGCGTTCCTGCAGGACGCGCTTGCAAACCTGTTTGCCCTCCAGATGATCGGCGCTGAAGGGTGCGGGCAGGTGGGGATCATGGGCCGGATCCCACTCGCGCACGTCGATGCCGTTGAGGATGCCCGTGAGCCGCTCGCGGCGTGCCCACAGCAGACCATGCATGCCAAAGCCCAGCGTTTCGTGCTGGATTTCTCGCGCGTAGGTGGGGCTCACCGTGGTGAGCCAGTCGGCGTAGTAAAGTCCCGCCTTGAGGAAGGAGAGATGGCCGTAATATTCCAGGCCATGCAAGCTGAAGCTTTCTGGCGGCAGGCGCAGCGGCTCGAGCAGCCCCGCGTCGAAATTGCCCTGGTAGGCGAGATTGTGGATGGTCATCACCGTCGGCACACCACCTAGGTAGTGCAGATAAGCAGGCGCAAGCCCCGTCTGCCAGTCATTGCAGTGAAGGATATGGGGGCGCCAGTCCGGTAGCAGGTTCGCGTTCGAGGCGAGCAGGGCCGCGGCATGGGAGAGCAGGCCAAAGCGGAAGGCATTGTCTGGCCAGTCGCGCCCATCCGGAGCCTGGTAGGGCCCGCCGTCGCGGTTAAAGTAGGCATCCCAGACGACGATATAGAGGGGGACGTCACGACCTGGCAGGTGCGCTTGCCGCAGCTCCACCTGTCCGGTGACGTAGGGATGATCGAACCAGGCCACGGGGCGGGCTTGTGGCAGGCGGGCGAGCACCTGACGATAGCCCGGCACCAGCACCCGCGCATCGGCACCCAATGCCCGCTGTGCGGCTGGCAATGCGGCCGATACATCGGCAAGCCCGCCGGTCTTGATCAGGGGATGGATTTCCGAAGTGACGAAAAGAATGGACAGAGGCATTCCGGCGGCGCTTGTTGTTTTTCTATAGTGGATGCTGAATTATCCCAGATTTGCCGCGGTGCGGCGCGCGCCGCAGCAAAGACGGGCAAAAGACAAATCTCTCGTTTGCGCAATCATTGAGCGTTACGTCGGTAGTCGACAGGCTGCGTAAGTAAACTGTCACTCCCGGGAAAGCGGGAATCCAGAGTATTCCTCGCCATCTTCTGGGTCCCCGCTTTCGGGGGGACGACACAAAGGTGTCATCTACTTACGTAATGCTCAACAGGAAAGGAAACTTGATGAAGATAGGCATGGTGGGTTTGGGCCGCATGGGCGGCAATATGGCACGCCGTCTGCGGCGCGGCGGGATCGAGGTGGTGGCGTGGAATCGCAGCTTCGAGGTCACCGAGGCCCTGGCGCGTGAAACCGGCGCTCAAGCCGCGGCGAGTTTCGAGCAACTGCTGGCGGCGCTGCCCGCACCGCGCGTCGTCTGGCTGATGTTGCCGGCAGGGCAAGCCACCGACGAGGCCATCGAGCGGCTGGCGGCCTTGGCTACGCCTGGCGATCTCATTGTCGATGGCGCCAACGGCTATTACCGCGACGCGATCCGGCATGCGAAAGCGCTTGCGGCGCGGGGGCTTGAGTTCATCGACTGCGGCGTTTCTGGTGGCATCTGGGGTCTTGGCAATGGCTATTGCTTGATGTTTGGGGGCGAGCCCGAAGCGGCGGCGCGCGTCATTCCCTACATGCGCGTGCTCGCGCCAACACCCGATACCGGTTGGCTGCACTGCGGGCCCGTGGGCGCAGGCCATTTCACCAAGATGATCCACAACGGAATCGAGTACGGCATGATGCAGGCCCTGGCGGAAGGTTTTGCCCTGCTCGAGGCGAAAAGCGAGTTCGGACTCAACCTCGCCGCCATCGCCGAACTATGGCGCCATGGCAGCGTGGTGCGTTCGTGGCTGCTCGATCTCACCGCGCAAGCGCTGGCCGAGGATCAGCAGCTGGCCGACATCGCACCTTATGTGCCGGATTCCGGTGAGGGCCGCTGGACGGCACTGGAAGCGGTGGAACAGGGTGTGCCCACGCCTGTAATGACGATGGCATTGATGATGCGCTTCGCTACCCAAGGCCGCAACGATTTCCCCGCACGTCTACTGGCCATGATGCGTAAGGGCTTCGGCGGGCACGCGGTGAAGACCGGAGGGGAAAAATGAACGCGAACGGTGGTCCCGACACACCCTGCAGCTTCGTCATCTTCGGCTCCACGGGCAATCTGTCCCAGACCAAGCTTTTGCCTGCGCTCTACCATCTGGAGGGGGCTCAACGATTGCCGCCCCATATGAGCCTGTTCGCCTTCGGTCGTCGGCCGTTCACGGATGCCGACTGGCATGCCTTCATGCGCGAGGCGCTGGAGCGCAAGCTCAAGGAACGCTTCGATCCGGCCTTGTTCGACAAATTCGCTCAGCGTTTCACCTATGTTGAAGGCGAGCTGCACAATCGTGCGGACTACGAGAAGCTAAAGCAGGCGCTCGCTACGCCCAAGATGGGCGCCTGCACTAACGTCGTGTTTTATCTCGCCATCAAGCCAGCGGAATTCACGGCGGTGATCAACAATCTGGACCGTGCCGGGCTGAACAAGCCGCGCGGCCTGCATCGGATCGTCGTGGAAAAACCCTTCGGCGAGGACATCGAGAGCGCCGAGATGCTGAATCAGGTGCTGCACCGGTATTTCGACGAGGAGCAGGTGTATCGCATCGACCACTACCTGGGCAAGGAAACAGTGCAGAACCTGCTGGTGTTCCGCTTCGCCAATACGTTGATCGAACCCTTGTGGAACCGCAATTTCATCGACCACGTGCAGATCACCGTCGCCGAGCAGGTGGGCATTGGCAAGCGCGCCGATTATTACGAGCGGGCCGGTGCGCTGCGCGACATGCTGCAGAATCACCTCATGCAGTTGCTCACCGTGGTGGCCATGGAGCCGCCGGCCAACATGGACGCCGACGCTGTGCGCGACGAGAAGGTGAAAGTACTGCGCTCCATCCGCCCTATTTCCAAGCGCTCGGTCAACGCCCATGCCTTCCGCGCCCAGTACGCGGCGGGGTTTATCGATGGCGAACCCGTGCCGGGCTACCAGGACGAGGAGGGCGTGGAGCCGGGCTCCGTGACCGAGACCTTCGTCGCCGCCAAGTTCTACATCGACAACTGGCGTTGGCGCGACGTGCCGTTCTATCTGCGCACTGGCAAGCGCATGGCGCGGCAACTCTCGCTGATCGCGATCCGCTTCAAACACCCGCCGCAGCAGCTGTTTCGCGAAACACCGCTCACCTCTATCGCGCCCAACTGGATCGTGCTGTCCTTGCAGCCCGAGGAAAGCATGCATATGGAAGTGCACGTCAAGCAACCGGGGTTGGAGATGCAGACGCGGATTCTGAAAATGAACGCCTTCTACCAGGAGCCCGGCGCCAAATCCCTGGATGCTTACGAAAATCTGCTCTTGGACGTCATCGAGGGCGACCGCACCCTGTTCTTGCGTTACGACGAGGTGGAATGGGCCTGGCGCGTGGTGGACCCCATCCTCAAGCACTGGGCCATGGAGCGCGATTACATCCACACCTATCCTGCCGGCAGCTGGGGACTGCAGGAGGCCAACCGGCTGTTCGACGGCGAGGATCAAGAGTGGCGTAACGAAGTGTGATGGCCTGATGCAGACACGTTGGCACGTGCTCAAGGACGCCGCCACTGTGGCCGCCGAGGCGCGGCGGCGCTTGCTTGCTGCGGCCGATGCGGCCATCCGCGGGCGGGGCGCCTTCCACCTGGTGTTGGCCGGCGGTGCCACGCCACGACTTCTCTACACCTCGCTGGTGGATGCGCGCGCCGACTGGTCGCGTTGGCACATTTGGTTCGGCGACGAACGTGTGCTGCCCGCGGCCCACCCCGAGCGCAACAGCGTCATGGCGCGTATGGCCTGGCTCGACCACGTGCCGATTCCGCCTGCGCAGATTCACGTCATTCCCACGGAGCGAGGCTTGCATGCCGCGGTGGAAGCCTATCGACGCGCACTGGCGGGCATGGGCGAGTTCGACCTGGTGCTTTTGGGGCTCGGAGAGGATGGGCATACCGCCAGCCTCTTTCCGGAGCGGGACTGGGGCGAGGGGCCCGCAGCCGCGGACGTGTTGGCCATCGAGGATGCGCCCAAGCCGCCACCGGCGCGTGTCTCCCTTTCCGCCGCGCGGCTGTCTCGCGCGCGCGGCGTGTGGTTTCTGGTGACGGGGGCAGCCAAGCGCGAAGCTGTGGCGCGCTGGCGGCGCGGCGAGTCCATTCCCGCGGCGGCCATCAGGCCGGCAACGGGTGTCGATGTGTTTCTGGATGCGGCAGCCGCAGGGGAGACTTTCGGCCCATAACCGGCGAAGCCTTCGTCTGGCCGCGCGGCGGACGGGGGCGCGCCTACGCCAGCATTCTTGCCACCAGCCCCATGGGAGCCGGGACCGGCAGCGGAATGCGCACGCGGTGGCCGGATCCTGGCGCAACTTCTAGGGGCGCGCCGTCCAAGTCTTCCATGTGCGTGAGCAGGAGCCGGTGATTGCCGGCGGGGGTCAGCAGTTCCAGCCAGTCGCCCAGTGTGAAGCGATTCTTCACCTCGATTTCCGCCCAGCCGGCGGCATCCTGGGTGGCGACGCGGCCCACGTACTGGCTACGTCCGGATTGCGAGTGGCCGCGTAGGTAGTTCTGGTATTCCGCGCTGTGATGGCGCTGGTAGAAGCCGTCGGTATAGCCGCGATTGGCGAGCCCTTCCAGGCTCGCCAGCAGGCTAGGATCGAAGGGCCGGCCGGCGTGGGCGTCGTCGATGGCGCGGCGATAGGCCTGGGCCGTGCGTGCCACATAGTAAACGGACTTGGTGCGACCCTCGATCTTGAGGGCATCTACGCCAATTTCCACCAGCCGGGCCACGTGTTCGATGGCGCGCAGATCCCGCGAGTTCAGGATATAAGTGCCGTGCTCGTCCTCCAGGATGGGCATGAGCTCGCCGGGTCGCTCACCTTCCTCGACCAGATAGACCTGATCGGCAAGGGGATGGCGCGGCTGCCCACCGCATTGCGCGAAGGCAGGCGCCTGAAAGGCGGAAGAGTAATCGAAGTCGATTTTCTGCCAGTCGCCGCTGTCGGTCTCGGCCGCCGCATGCACCTTGTAATCCCAGCGGCAGGCATTGGTGCAGGTGCCCTGGTTGGGGTCGCGGTGGTTGAAATAGCCCGAAAGCAGACAGCGACCGGAATAGGCAATGCACAGTGCCCCGTGCACGAACACTTCCAGTTCCATGTCGGGGCAGCGTTGCCGGATCTCGGCGATCTCGTCGAGGGACAGCTCGCGCGACAGGATCACCCGCTTCAAGCCCAGGCGCTGCCAGAAGCGCACTGCGGCGTAGTTCACCGTGTTGGCCTGTACCGAGAGATGGATGGGCATGTCAGGCCACTTTTCCCGCACCAGCATGATCAAACCGGGATCGGCCATGATCAACGCGTCGGGGCCCATGGCGATGACCGGTGCCATGTCGGCAGCATAGGTCTTCACCTTGGCGTTGTGGGGCATGAGGTTGCTGGCCACGTAGAACTTCTTGCCCAGCCGGTGTGCTTCCTTAATGCCGGCGGCCAACTGGTCCAAGTCGAATTCGTTGTTGCGCACGCGCAGGCTGTACCGCGGCTGGCCGGCATATACCGCGTCCGCGCCGTACGCGAAGGCGTAGCGCATTTTTTCCAGGCTGCCGGCGGGGGAGAGCAGTTCGGGGCTGGGCGGCATGGGAAGTGCGCGGAAACGGGCAGGTGGATGGTGCAAAGAGAGTAAAATTCTACCCCATGCCGGATCCCACTTTCGTCCATCTGCGCCTGCATTCCGAGTTCTCCGTAGTGGACGGCATCGTGCGGGTGGACGATGCAGTCGAGCAAGCGCGGGCGGATGCCATGCCGGCACTGGCGCTCACGGATCTCGGCAACGTCTTCGCGCTGGTGAAGTTTTACAAGGCCGCCCGCAGCCGGGGCGTGAAGCCCATCATCGGCTGCGATGTCTGGGTCACCAACGAGGCCAACCGTGACCAGCCGCATCGCCTGCTGCTGCTGTGCCGCAACCGCTCGGGCTATCACCGGCTATGCGAACTTCTTTCCCGCGCCTACCGCGAGAATGTCTACCGGGGTCGCGCGGAGCTGCGCCGGGAATGGTTTGCCGCCGGCGGCGGTGAAGGGCTGATCGCCCTGTCTGGCGCCCATCTTGGCGATGTGGGCCAGGCGTTGCTCGCACAGAACTGGGAGCGAGCCCGCCAGCTCGCCATGGAGTGGGCGGCGTGGTTCCCGAATGCCTTTTATCTGGAGCTGCAGCGGCCTGGCACGCCCCAGGCAGACAGCCATGTGCATTTCGCGCTGAGCTTGGCGCGCGCGCTGGCCCTGCCGGTCGTGGCCACACATCCCATCCAGTTCATGCGGCGTGACGATTTTCAGGCGCACGAGGCGCGCGTGTGTATCGCTGAAGGTTACGTGCTGGGCGACCCGCGCCGGCCGCGCCCCTTCACCCAGGAACAGTATTTCAAGACCCAGGCGGAGATGGCGGCGCTGTTCGCGGACGTTCCTGAGGCCCTCGCCAACAGCGTGGAAATCGCCAAGCGCTGCAATTTCACCATCGAGCTGGGCAAGCCCAAGCTGCCGCAGTTTCCCACGCCGCCTGGCGTGAGTCTGGACGAATATCTGGTGCAGGAAGCCCGCCGGGGGCTAGAGCGCAGGCTCGCCGAGCGCTATCCCGATGCCGCGGCGCGCGAAGCAGTGCGCCCGCGCTACGAGGAGCGGCTCGCCTTTGAGACCCAGACCATCATCCAGATGGGATTTCCGGGCTATTTCCTGATCGTGGCCGACTTCATCAACTGGGCCAAGGACAACGGCGTGCCGGTGGGCCCGGGTCGTGGCTCGGGTGCGGGCTCGCTGGTGGCCTACTGCCTGGGTATCACCGACCTCGATCCATTGCGCTACGACCTCCTGTTCGAGCGCTTCCTCAACCCGGAACGGGTGTCCATGCCGGACTTCGACGTGGATTTCTGCCAGGACGGGCGCGACCGCGTGATCGACTACGTGCGCCGGCGCTATGGCGAACAGAGCGTGTCCCAGATCGCCACCTTCGGCACGCTCGGGTCCAAGTCGGTGATCCGTGACGTGGGGCGGGTGATGGACCTGCCTTACAACTTTTGCGACCAACTCTCCAAGCTGATCCCGGTGGAAGGGGTGAAGCCAGTGCCACTCGACAAGGCGCTGGAAATGGAGCCCCAGCTCAAGGAGCGCTACGAGAATGAAGAAGAGGTGCGTAGCCTGATCGACCTGGCGCGTAAGCTGGAGGAACTCACGCGCAACGTGGGCATGCACGCGGGCGGCGTGCTGATTGCGCCGGGACGCATCACGGATTTCTGCCCCATTTATAGCGCCCAGGGATCGGACTCGGTGGTGAGTCAGTTCGACAAGGACGATGTGGAAGCAGTGGGCCTGGTGAAGTTCGACTTTTTGGGCCTGCGCACCCTGACCATCATCGACTGGGCGGTGAAATTCGTGCGCGAGCTGGCGCTCGGGGCGGCTGATGCCCACTTCCGCGTCGAGAGCATTCCCCTCGATGATCCCGCTACCTATGAGCTCCTCAAGGCTTGCAACACCACTGCCGTGTTCCAGCTGGAAAGCCGTGGCATGAAGGACTTGATCCGGCGTCTTAAGCCGGACACCTTCGAGGACATTATCGCCTTGGTGGCCTTATTTCGTCCGGGTCCGCTCCAGTCGGGCATGGTGGACGACTTCATCAACCGCAAGCACGGGCGGGCCAAGGTGGACTACATGCATCCCAAGCTGGAAGCGGTGCTCAAGCCTACTTATGGCGTCATCGTCTATCAGGAACAGGTGATGCAGATCGCCCAGATCCTGGGCGGCTATACCCTCGGTGCCGCGGACATGCTGCGGCGCGCCATGGGCAAGAAAAAGCCGGAGGAAATGGCCAAGCACCGTTCCATCTTCGTGCAAGGGGCGGTAGAGCGGGGCGTGGACGAGAAGCTTGCCACCGAGCTGTTCAATCTAATGGAAAAGTTTGCCGAGTATGGTTTCAACAAGTCCCACTCGGCAGCTTATGCCCTGGTGGCCTACCAGACCGCCTATCTCAAGGCCCACCATCCCGCGGCCTTCATGGCGGCGACCCTCACCGCCGACATGGGCGACACCGACAAGGTGTTCAACCTCTACAGCGATTGTCTGGAAAACGGCCTAGAGATCTTGCCGCCGGACATCAACGCCAGCGACTATCGCTTCCTGCCTCTGGATGGGCGTCGCATCCGCTATGGTCTGGGGGCGATCAAGGGCACCGGCGAGGCCGCCATCGAGGCCATCGTCCGCGCGCGCGAGGCGGGCGGACCTTTCACCGGTCTGTTCGACTTCTGTCGGCGCGTGGATCGCCGTCAGGTGAACCGGCGCGTGATCGAAGCGCTGATCCTGGCGGGCGCCTTCGATGGCATCAATGATCACCGCGCGAGCCTTCTGGCCTCGGTGGGCCAGGCCCTAGAAGCGGCAGAGCGGGCGGCGGCCCATGCCCGCCAGGCAAGCCTGTTCGGGCTGGAGGAAAGCCAGGGCCCGCGCGCGGAAGAAGCCCTGGTGGACGTGCCCCGCTGGTCCAAGAAGGCGCTATTGCAACACGAAAAGAAAAGCCTGGGCTTCTATCTGAGCGGTCATCCCTTCGACGCCTATCGCGAGGAGGTGGCCGCCTTCGTCAAGACCCGCCTTGGCAAGCTCGCGCCGCAACCGGAAAAACAGCTCCTTGCGGGCATCATCTACTCCATCCGCACGATGATGACCCGCCGCGGCAAGATGGCTTTCGTCGTCTTGGACGATGGCGAGGCCCAGGTGGAAGTCGCGGTATTCAACGAGCTCTACGAGAAATACCGGGAGCTGCTGCGCGAGGACCAGCTCCTGGTGGTGGAGGGCAAGGTGAGCCGGGACGAATATTCCGGGGGGCTACGCGTCAGTGCCGAGCGCCTCTATGGCATGACCGAGGCGCGCACCCGTTTCGCGCGCGGCATTTGCCTTTCCATGAACGGTCAGGCCAGCGCGGAGAAGCTACGTGAACTGCTCGCCCCCTACCGCCAGGCCGTCACGCCCACGGAGGAGCCGACCGGCTGCCCGGTACTGGTGCGCTACCACAATGGGGTGGGGCAGTGCGAGCTCGCGCTGGGCAACGCCTGGCGGGTTCAACTGGACGACGGGCTCTTGGAAGGCCTGCGGGCCTGGCTTAGCGAGGATGCGGTGAGCATCCTCTATGGCTGAGCCGGCCATCGACAGGCCCTCGCCCGTCTTTCCGGCCCGTCCAGGACCGCCGCTGTAGGGCCTTCCTTAAGCCTGGCAGTGAACTTCCTGTGGGCGGGGCTTGAGACCGCCCAGTGAAGAAAAAAAGTGTTGTCAACAAATAGAACTGTCCGGTCTTAAAGCACGTAAACTGTCCGCTTTTCCCCTGTGGGAAGGTGTCCCACAGTCAGGTGCCGCGGCGGACCTTTGCTGCAGTCTGCAACTTGGGTTTGAGCAACTGCCCTTGGGCATCGTAACGAGCCAGGCAGCGCGGGCCGTGGAAGAGGGCGACTTTTCCATCCAGGTAACGGTGCACCCGCACCTTCACCTTGACGTAATGCATGCGGTGGCGGTCGGCGGGGATTTGCAGCTTCATCCCCTCGAAGGCCACACAGTTATCTTTCCCCACCACCCGCTCCTACTGCTCGCACAGGATGTCATCCAGATCGCCCCCGATCCAGGGCACAAAGGCTGACCCTTCTTCCTGGGCAGGCTGCAGGAACTCGGCATTGAAGGCCGGCAAATAGACTTCCCTGAGGTAGCGATTGGCCGCCGCCATGTCGGTGATGCCCGCCGCGGCCAACTCCTTGGGCAGCCGATCCTGATGGGTGCGAAACATCCGCTCCGACCGCCCGCGCGCCTCTGGCGAGTAGGCGGGGATCATCTCGATGCCAAGCTGGCGCATCGCCCGCCCGAACTGGGTGAGGTTGTGCTTGTCCACCTTGCCGCCGGCCTCTGGCGTGTGCCAGTAGTGGCTGCCGCGGTCAGTGTAGAGTGAGGCAAACAGGCCGCGGGCTTCGATCACCTCCTTGACCCCCAGAAAGGAGGATGCCGTGCCTTCCTCCTCGACGAAGAACATCGAATAGTGCTCGTTGGTGGCATCATCCA